>NZ_JBSWXU010000077.1:0-25492 GCF_056160785.1 Mycobacterium sp. ABE4_509
GGCCGGTCGCACCGGAGGCGGCGCCGTTGCCCGGGGCGATCGCAGGCGCGCCCGCGCCGGTGGACGCCACCGCCAGCCCGATGGCCGCACCCCCGATGAACGACGGCATCCCGCACCTGGTCAGCCCGGAGAATCTGCCGCCTGGCACCAGCACGGCACCCCTTCCCGACACCACCCGCATGGGCTACCTGCGCGATCTGTGGCATGCGATGCGGACCCAGGAGGTCAGCGGAAGTGACGCTCTGCTGCTGCTGACCCAGCGTCCGCTGAGTTCGTCACCGTCACCGGGCATGCCGGCGGGTCCGCAACCCGCGGTGATGGAGCCGGCAGCCCCCGCCCCCGTCGCTCCCTAGGCTCCAGCCACCGTCGGCTGGCCGGCGGCCTCGATCCGGGCCGGCACATGTTTGTGCCACGGCGTCCCCGCGAATGCGTCGCGCCAGGCTGTCGACGTCAGCGAGTTGGGTGCGACGCCGGGTACCAGTTCGGTGCCGTCGGCGTCGACGAAGTCGAGGCCGTATCCGTTGGGCAGCGACGCATGTCCGGGCAGCATCACCTCGCTGATCTCGACCGTCGCCTCCGCGGTTCCGGCGGCGGTGGTGATCAGCGCACGGCCGCCGTCGGTCAGCCCGAGCGCCCGGGCATCGGCGACGCTGATCCGCAGCGCACCGTCGGAGTCACGCTTGCGCCAGGACGGGTCCCGGATGATGTCGTTGGCGGTGTAGGCGCGGCGCTCGCCGGCCGACAGCACGACCGGGAAGTCCGGGGTCGTCAGCGTGCCGGGTGCTGCGGCCAGGGCGCGGGCTTCGGCCAGCAACTCCGGTATCGCCAGCGCGATCTTGCGGTCGGCGTGCGCGATCAGCGCGAAGTCGTCGGCGTAGTCGTGGACGGTGAACGTGACACCGGAGCGCCCGGCCAGGATCGCGTCGAACAACGCGTCTCCGTCGGCGTGTCCGGCACGGCGCACCGCATCGGGGTAGGTCATCGCCGCTTTCTGGGCCAGCCCCCACAGTGCGGCTGCGCCCGAGAGCCCTTCGGGCAGTGAGGGTCCCAGGGTCTCGTAGAGCACGAACGGGAGCACCTTGTTCAACCCCGGATTCGCCGCGACAGCGTCCAGGAACGCTGCGCCGAATGCGCTTCGGCCCTCGCGTGCAGCCCGACGAAGCGGCGCCAGCTCGGCATCGTCGACCACACCGAGCGCCCGTGTCAGCCGGGCCCAGATCTCCGGTTCGGGCAGTGTTCCAGGTAGCGGATCCATCAGCGGGTGCCGCAGGTGGAAGGTGTTGTGCGGGAACTCCAGGTTGAAGAACGTCGCCTCGGCCTTCTCGAACTGCGACGCCGCCGGCAGCACGTAGTGCGCCAGCCGGGCGGTCTCGGTCATCGCGACGTCGATCACCACCAGAAACTCCAGCTCGGCGAGCGCCCTGCGCACCGTCGCCGAGTCGGCGACCGAATGTGCCGGGTTGGCACTCTCCACGATCAGCGCCCGAAACCGGTCGGGATGGTCGGCCAGGATCTCCTCGGCGACGACGTTGCTGGGCATCAGCCCACCGATGATCGGCGCTCCGGTGACCGGTGTGCGGCCCACACCGCCGAGCCGGAACAGCGGCGCGAATGACGAATGCAGATGCTGTCCACCGCGTTTGGCGAAGTTGCCGGTGAGGATCCACAGCATCTTGTCCAGGTAGGAACACAGGGTGCTGTTGGGCCCCTGCTGCACACCGAGATCCTCGAACAGCGCGACGCTGTCGGCAGTCGCGATCCGGCGGGCCGCGGTGCGCAGCAACTGCTCGTCGAGACCGCAGCGCTGTGCATAGTCGGCGACCGGCACCTCGGCGAACACCTCGCGCACCGGCTCGACGCCGGTGACGTGCTCGGCGAGGAAACGTTCGTCGCAGAGATCCTCCTGGACCAGGACCGCGGCCAGCGCCGCCAGGCACCACGCGTCGGCGCCGGGACGCACGCGCAGGTGGAAGTCGGCCATCTTCGCGGTGTCGGTGAGGACCGGATCGATGACGATCATCGAGCGTTTCGGGTCCTTGGCGATCTCGTTGAGAACCACCCGGGCACGCGGGAAGCTCTGCGACATCCACGGGTTCTTTCCGACGAACACCGCGACTTCGGCGTGCTCGAACTCGCCGCGGGTGTGGTTGCCGTAGAGCTGTGCGTCGACCCAGTGTTCACCGGTCTTCTCCTGGGCCAGCGCGTTGGACCGGTAGTACGAGCCGAGCGCCTTGAGGAACGCCCCGCTGTAGGCGCCGCCGAGGTGGTTGCCCTGCCCGCCGCCGCCGTAGTACAGGATCTTGTCGCCGCCGTCGCGATCGGCGATCTGCTGGAATCCGGCGGCGATCTCCGATATCGCGGTGTCCCAGTCGACTTCGCAGAAGGTTCCGTCCGGCTGGCGGCGCAGCGGCGAGGTCAGCCGGTTGCGGTTGTTCTGGTAGTGGTCGAGCCGCAGCGCCTTGTTGCACGTGTAGCCCTGGGACGCGGGATGGGACTTGTCGCCGCGGATGCGGGTCAGGCGGCGGTCGGCGACCTCGACGACGATGCCGCAGTTGCACTCACAGAGGATGCAGGCGGTGGGCTGCCAGCCAGGGTTCTGCTCGGTCATCACGGACTCGCTTTCTTCCTCAGCGGCGCTGCGATTCGGCGGCGATCAGGGAGCGCAGTTGGGCGTGGACCTGATCGAGGGGTTCGACGCTGCGGGCGGCGCGGGCGATGACGACCGCGCCCTCGAAGGAGGACAGCACCAGGGTGGCGAGCGCGGCTGCCCGTGGGTCGGGGACACCGTCGCCCCGCAGCAGGTCGGCGATGACGTTCTGCCAGCGGCTGAATGCGGCAGCGGCGCGGTCCAGCACTGCGGCGGACTGTTCGGACTTGGCCGGCTCACCTGCTTCGACGGCCACCGCGACAACCGGGCATCCGGCACGGAAACTGCTGCGCTGCAACTGTTCCCGAAATTCGCCGAACAGTTCGTCGAGGGCCTCGACAGCCGTGGACGCTCGAGTCAGCTTGGCGGCCATGAACTCGCCGGCGAAGTCCACCGCCTCGCGCAGCAACTGGGCGCGACCGCCGGGGAAGTAGTGGTAGGCCGACCCACGCGGGGCGCCGCTGTGCTCGAGGACGTCGGCGATGGCGGTGGCCTGCGCGCCGCGCTCCCGGATCAACAGCGCGGCCGAGACGACCATGCGCTCGCGAGGGCTTGGCACGGTGACGACCCCTTTCCGCCGATCTATGTATGTAACCCTACATAATCGTGAGGCCGCAAACAGCGATTTCGGCGTGATTGTCACCGCTGAGCGGTGACAATCACGCCGAAATCGCAGTGGAACTAGACGCTGGCGGCCTCGTTGAGTTCGTTGAGGGTGTTGGTCGCCTCCAGGTACTCCTGCACCCAGCGTTCGATCACGGTCGCGGCCTTTTCGACCTTGGTGAACTGGCCGACCACCTGTCCGATCGGATTGAACGCGACGTCGACGGACTCGTTCGGGTACTTGTGCGTGGCGGCCACCGCCATCCCGGACACCATGTACTGCAGCGGCATCCCGAGCGGCTTGGGGTTGTCCGGGTTCTCCCAGGCCTCGGTCCAGTCGTTGCGCAGCATGCGGGCCGGCTTACCGGTGAAGGAGCGGCTGCGCACAGTGTCCTTGCTGGTCGCCTTGACGTACGCGGCGTGCTGCACCGGGCTGTTCTCCGACTCTTCGACCATCACCCACTGCGAACCCGTCCAGGCACCCTGCGTGCCCAACGCCAGCGCGGCCGCGATCTGCTGGCCGCTGCCGATCCCGCCGGCGGCCAGCACCGGCACCGGCGCCACCTCCTTGACAACCTGGGGCCACAGCACGATCGAGCCGATGTCGCCGCAGTGCCCTCCGGCCTCGCCGCCCTGGGCGATGATGATGTCGACGCCCGCGTCGGCATGCTTGCGAGCCTGCGACGGCGATCCGCACAGCGCGGCAACGACCCGGCCCTCGTTGTGAATGTGGGAGATCATGTCCGGGGGCGGGGTCCCCAGCGCGTTGGCGATCATGGTCACCTTCGGATGCTGCAGGGCGACCTCCACCTGCGGGGTGGCCGTCGCCTCGGTCCAGCCGAGCAGTTGCAGCGCGTCGTCATCGCTGTGATCCACCGGGACCCCGTGGTCGGCGAGCACCTTCTTGGCGAACTCGATGTGCTCGTCGGGCACCAGATCGTTGAGCGTCTTCTTCAGTACCTCCGGCGACAGATCGGTCGAATCCATCCCCTCGTACTTGTTCGGGATGACGATGTCGACACCGTACGGATGATCACCGATGTTCTCGTCGATCCAGTTCAGCTCGATCTCGAGCTGCTCGGGGGTGTACCCGACCGCGCCGAGCACGCCGAAACCACCGGCCTTGCTCACCGCCACCACGACGTCGCGACAGTGCGTGAACGCGAAGATGGGGAACTCGATACCGAGCTGGTCGCACAGCGGAGTGTGCATAGTCTTCTCCTAGTGGGCCGATCGCCGGAATTAGAACGTGTTCTACCGTAATACACCGCGCAGGCCGCCCCGACTGCCCTTCCCGGGAACAACGACGCGCAACACCGGCCAACCATGGTGCGCAGCCAGCGCCGCGAGCCCGCGCCGGGGGTTCACCGGGCGCGGAAACCCCACCTGGGCCATCAGGTGTGCATCCTCGTCGCCGTCGGCGTAGAAGTAGCTGTCCGCCAGGTCCACGCCGTTGGTGGTGCTGAAGCCCGCAGCGGCCGAGGCTTTCTGTCTGCCCCAGATGACCGGCCTGGCGATCCGCCCGGTCAGCCGGCCCGTCTCGTCGAGTTCGAAGTGGTTGCACAGGACGTGGTCGATGTTGAGGAAGCGCGCGACCGGCTCGGCGTGAATGGTCAACGCCGACGAACTCAGCACCACCGTGTGCCCGCGCCGTTGATGGGCCGCCACGATCTCGCGCATGACCGGAAACACCCGGGACTGCACCCGCTCGGTGAACAACCGCTCACCGATGACGTCGAGCTCTGCCAGCGACTCGCCGCGCAGGTACCCGGCGGCGCGCACCAGCAGGCTTTCGAAGTGGACACGCCCGAACCGGTAGCGCATGGCCGCCTCGACGACGCCGAACACCTCGCCGATGCGGGCCTGGCGCCGCCGGATCCGGTCGCCGGCGTGCGCGGTCGCGGTGAAACCGTCGACGAGGGTGCCGTCCAGGTCGAAGAACGCTCCGACCTGGGGCCCAGCTGGACTCGCCCCGATCTGCGCGACCGGATCCAGCGGATCCGCGGCCTCGGTGGACATGGTTCTGGCCCGCCCTCCTGCGTTCACACCGGGTTTGACCCGCCATGCTACGGGCGCTCGGGGAACACCTGGTTTAATCTGTGGCCGGCCGCTGCAGGCGGCCACGGTATTTTGGTCTTGCCGGGTTCAGGATGCAGCCTGCGCGAGCGCACACGGGGGATCTCCGCCCTGCGCACTCGTGGTAAGCGATGAAGCGGCCTGAAATTGGAAGGTGAACCTTGGACGAGCAAGCAGCCGAAGACACACAGAGTGGCGCCGGAGCGGCAGCTTCCAGCTGTGTCGTCACCGAACGATGGGTCGACCGTGTGGCCGTCGTGTCGGTGTCCGGTGTTGTCGACATGCTCACCTCACCGCAGCTGGAATCCGCGATCGACGCTGCGCTCGACCAGCGGCCCGCCGGTGTGGTGATCGATTTCACCGACGTCGAATTCCTGGCCTCGGCCGGGATGGGCGTCCTGGTGGCCGCGCATGACAAGGCCGGGTCCGACGTAGTGCTCCGGGTCGTCGCCGACGGACCGGCAACCAGCCGCCCGCTGAAACTGGTGGGCATCGCCGACATCGTGAGTTTGCATCCGAGCCTGGACGAAGCGCTCGCGGCATACAACACGTAGGAAGGTCGCATAGGAACGTGCTCTGCGGGGTAGCCACCCACTGCCATGATCGATTCCATGCCGCCGGCTGAGGTCGCCGACTCCGAGCGCTTCGCACGGCTCGGCCTCGACGCCGACGCGGCGACGGTGGCCCAGGCCCGGGAAGAGTTCGCCCAGTGGCTCAGGCGCTTCTTCGTCGTCGACGCGGTGCGGTTCAGCGATCTGGTGCTGGCGATCAACGAGGCGTTGGCCAACGCCGCGGAATTCGCCTACGTGCTCTCCGATATCCCGGGCACGATCGACATGCAGGCCGCCTACCACGCCGACGAGCAGACCCTGACCGTCGACATCTGCGATCACGGAACCTGGCGCGCACCGCAGACCGGCCCGGCGCCGCGCACCCGGGGACGCGGCATCCCGCTGATGGAGACGTTGTCCGACGAGGCCGCGATCGACACGTCGACCGACGGCACCCGGGTCCGGTTGACCTGGCGCGGCATAGTCGCGAACTGAGGCGTCGCGAACTGAGGCGTCGCGAACTGAGGCGTCGCGAACTGAGGCGTCGCGAACCGGGCCGCCGGCCGGGTCAACCCCGCCGGTAGGTGCCCCTGCCGCTGACCAGCGGCAGATCCAGTGTGGTCCGGATGCCCGGGCTCGCCGCCACGACGTCCGGAATGGCGTTGACGATGCGCCCCGCCGCGGCGAGGATGGCCGCGTAGTTGTGGTCACCGTTGCGGCTGGTCGGACAGATGTCCATCACGTAGGAGGGTTCGCCGGTGATCTCCACCCGGTAGGAGCCGCCCTCCTGCGCCGGCTGCGCCCAGTCCGGGCGCAGATCCCCCCGCAACCGGGTGACATGTTCGACGACGATCACCGGATGCCCGTCGACCAGCCCTTCGATCTGGAAACGCACCGCGGCCACGGTGCCCTTCTTGATGGTGCCGACCGCGACCTCGAGGTCCTCCGGCGCCGGCTCCTGTTCGACGACGTCGCGGATCTCGTCGAGTTCCACCCCCAGGCCGGCCGCGAGTGCACGCATCGCGGTGCCCCACGCCAGGCTCAGCACGCCGGGCTGGTAGAGCATCGGCAGGTCACCGATCTGGTTGCCGAAGCCCATCACGTCGAACATGACCGTCGCGCCGTCGTAGGTGGCGTAGTCGGCGATCTCCATGGTGCGGATCGCGCTGATGCTCTGGCAGGTGCCCGCAAGCGCGAGGGGCAGCAGGTCGGTGACGAAGCCCGGGTCGACGCCGGTGACGAACACGCTGGCGTTGCCGGCCGCGGCCGCCGCTTCGGTCCGGTCGATCGCCCGCTGCGGGAGGACGCCCCACGGGTACTGCAGACCCCCGGGTGCCGACCCGACGACATTGATGCCCGCCTCGAGCAGCGCACACACGTCGGCCAGCGCCTCTTTCGGGCGGATGTCTCCCATCGCGCAGTACACCGCGCAGTCAGGCTTGGCCGCCACGATGGCGGCCAGGTCGTTGCCCGCCTGCACACCGGTGGTCACCCCCAGCCGGGCGAGCTCCCCGGCGTCCTTGCCGATCTTGGCCTCCGCGGACACCCACACGCCGGTCAGCTCGAACCGGGCGTCTTCGATCAGCTGCCGCAGCGCCAGGCTGCCGCAGTTGCCGGTACCGATGAGCGCCACCCGGATAGCCATGGCGAGCAGTATGCGGGCTCGGCGGCAAAGTTGGAACAGGTTCTAGTTTTTTTGCCGGTCGGGTAGCCTTTGCCCCCATGGAACGCGTGGACGGAAAAGTCGCACTGATCAGTGGCGGGGCACAGGGCATGGGCGCGGCCGACGCCTGGGCGCTGGCAGCCGAGGGCGCCAAGGTGGTGATCGGCGACATCCTCGACGACAAGGGCAAGACCCTGGCTGACGACATCAACGCCACACATCCCGATTCCGTGCGCTACGTCAGCCTCGACGTCACCCAGGCCGATCAGTGGGACGCCGCCGTGGCGACCGCCGTCGACGACTTCGGAAAACTCGACGTGCTGGTGAACAACGCCGGCACCGTCGCGCTGGGGATGATCGGTCAGTTCGACATGACCAAGTTCCAGAAGGTCATCGACGTCAACCTGACCGGCACCTTCCTGGGCATGCAGGCCTCGGTCGAGGCGATGAAGACCGCCGGCGGCGGCTCGATCATCAACGTCTCGTCGATCGAGGGCATGCGCGGCGCGGTGATGGTGCACCCGTATGTGGCGTCCAAGTGGGCGGTGCGCGGGATGACCAAGTCGGCCGCCCTGGAACTGGGCCAGTTCAACATCAGGGTCAACTCGGTGCATCCGGGCTTCATCCGCACCCCGATGACCAAATACTTCCCCGACGACATGCTGCGGATCCCGCTGGGCCGGCCAGGCCAGCCCGACGAGGTCGCCACCTTCGTGGTGTTCCTGGCCAGCGACGAGTCCCGGTACTCCACCGGCGCCGAATTCGTGATGGACGGCGGCCTGATCAACGACGTGCCGCACAAGTAGCGGCGCGGCGCCGCCTCGCGGCCGGCCGCCGGTCGGCGATGCGTAGTGTCCTTGTCTGTGAGCGCACGGGCGGGAATCGTGGTGACGGGCACCGAGGTCCTCACCGGACGTGTCCAGGACCGCAACGGCCCGTGGCTGGCCGACCGGCTGCTGGAGTTGGGCGTGGAACTGGGCCACATCACGCTGTGCGGCGACCGCCCGGCCGACATCGAGGCACAGCTGCGGTTCCTGGCCGACCAGCGGGTCGATCTCATCATCACCAGCGGGGGACTCGGCCCGACCGCCGACGACATGACCGTCGAGATCGTCGCCCGCTTCTGCGGCCGTGAACTCGTCCTGGACACAGCCCTGGAGTCCACGATCAACGACATCGTCACCGGGCTGATGTCCCGGTTCCCCGGGGTGGACGTCGAGGCGGTGCGGGCGGCCAACCGCAAACAGGCCCTGGTACCCGACGGCGCAGTCGTTCTCGACCCGGTCGGCACCGCTCCCGGCGTCGTGGTCCCGGGCAGCCCGACCGTGGTGGTGCTGCCCGGCCCACCGCGCGAGTTGCAGCCGATGTGGTCGTCAGCGGTGCGCACCGATGCGGTGCAGGCTGCGATCGCCGGTCGCACCGAGTACCGCCAGCAGACGGTGCGGATGTTCGGGCTGCCCGAATCCGGTCTGGCCGACACGCTTCGCGACGCCGGGGGCTCGGTCGCCGGGTTCGACCGGCTCGAGATCACCACCTGTCTGCGGCGCGGCGAACTCGAGATAGTCACCCGATACGAGCCGCAGCACGACGCCGCGTACTCCGGTCTGCTCACGGTGCTGCGCGACCGGCACGGCCACGAGATCTTCTCCGAGGACGGAGCACTGGTCGACGATCAGGTCGCCGCGCTGCTGGCGGGGCGCCGCATCGCCACCGCGGAGTCGTGCACAGCGGGAATGCTGTCTGCCCGGTTGACCGACCGGCCCGGCTCGTCGGCCTACGTCGCCGGCGGAGTGGCCGCCTATTCCAACGCCGCCAAGACCGGATTGCTGGGGGTCGACCCCGCACTGATCGAGCGGCACGGCGCGGTGTCCGAACCGGTGGCCGAGGCGATGGCGGCGGGCGCGTTGACCCGCTTCGCCGCCGACACGGCGGTGGCGATCACCGGTGTGGCGGGTCCCGGCGGCGGCACCGAGGCCAAACCGGTCGGCACGGTGTGCTTCTCGGTGGCGCTGGCCGACGGCTCGGGACCGCCGGTGATGCTGACCAGAACCAGCACGCTGCCGGGCAACCGCAGTGACATCCGGGAACGCTCCACGACCGTGGCGATGCACATGCTGCGCAGGGCGCTGACCGGACAGCGATAGGGTGGCAGCGACCAGAGACCCCCGACAGGTGGAGAAGCACTGATGGTTGACACCGACGAGCGACAGGCCGTCACAACGCTCGCCGAGGAGACCGGGTGGCATCACCGGACCGCTGAGCGCAGCGACTACTTCGACAAGGGTGTCGTGCGCATCCACGTGGTGTGGCAGGGCGATTCGAAGATCACCGGCGGCACCCTCTACCACGACGACATCATGCAGACCTACAGCAGCGAGCTGTCGACCGTGCAGGGCTGGCTCAAGCGCTGAGCACGCCGCCTCACCTCTTCTGGTGGGCGTCCCAGAGGTCGTTCATGGCCGACATGATGCTCTCGGCCTCACCCAGACCGCCCAGGTGGCTTTCGCCGGGCAGCGGGTAGAGCTCGGCGTCGGGAAGCATCGCGACGACGTGCTCGCCGTGCGCGAACGGCACGATGTGGTCCCGGTCCCCGTGCCACCACCGCACCGGCACCTTGACCTCGTCGAGGCGAAAACCCCAGTCCCGGGCGAACACGACGACGTCGGCGAACGGCGCCGCCAGTTGTTTACGGCTGCCGTTGAGCAGATCGTCGAGGAACATCGCCTTGAATTCGGGGCGTACCAGCAGGCGCCGGTCACCCTCGGGGGACACGCTGGCGTAGAGGTACAGCGCCGGCTCGGCGACCGGCTTGATGAGCCGGATCAGCCCGGTCGCCACCCGGCTGAGCGGGGACCCGACCCGCTCGAGGACGGGGGCGACCGGCAGGCCCACGTTGCCCATGATGCCGCCACCGATGCCGTCGGCGCCCCGGGTCGGGGCGACGCCGCCGAGGACGCCGACGGCGATGATCCGCTCGGGCATCGCCGCGGCGCACCCCAGGGTGTAGGGCCCGCCCCCGGAGAGCCCGATGATCTCCATCTTGTGGATGCCCAGCGTGTCGGCGATGGTGCGCAGGTCGTCGGCGAAGTCGATGACCTTGTGGTACTCGTGCGGCGTCGACGAGCCGATCCCGGGCCGGTCGACGCCGATCAGGCGGATCTGGTTGGCCTCGGCGTAGAGCCGGGCCTCGACGGGGATCTGACGGCGGGCACCGGGCGTGCCGTGCAGCCAGAAGATCGCGCGTCCCTGCGGATCGCCGAACTCAGCGAATCCGATCTGGCGATCTGAGCCGACGGCGACTTTGCCTTCGAGCTTGGGGCGGGCGATCTCTAGAGCCATGCGGGTCAGTCTCGCACGCGGGGTTCAGCTACCTATCCGGTCCGGCCAAAGTCGACGCCCCGGCAGATCAGGGCACCGCCCGGAACAGGTGGGAGGCCACCGTGGTGACCCGGTCGTCGGCGCCCTCGTCGTGCATCACCGTGCGCACCGCCACCGCACCGGCGGCTCCGGTCATCGGTTCGCTCTCGACGCGGAACGGGCCGCGTTTGCCGCGCGCCATGAACATGACGTGCGAGGACACCCCGTGCAACCGGGTGGTGCCGGCGACCTGGGCGGCGCGCTGGGTGGCGGCGGTCTCCAGCACGACGAACTGGGGGCCGATGTGCAGCGCGGCGTCGGGGGAGGCGACATCGGCCGTCAACTCCGGCAGCACCCAGTGCCCGGTGTTGCGCAGCCGGGCCCCGAATACCTCCCACAGCGGCGGCAGCCCGGGCGAATCGACGATCTCGAGCGGGTTGGCCTCCATGCGACCCAGGCCCTCCGGGGGAGTACCGATGCTGATGCCCTGGCCTTCGGTGAGGGCCAGCACCCGGGCCGGGTCGTCGGCGTCGACGATCTTGGACCGGCTGTAGCCCATCTGCCTGCCGCGTTTGAGCTCCTCGGAGACGATCTCGATGCGCCCGACTCCGACGCCGGGGTCGAGGATCTGGCAGGAGTGGATGACCGGGTTTGGGACCGCTTCGAGGTCGGACATGTGGCCGCCCTCGGGTGAGGCGATGCCGAGCACCGCCAGCAGCAGACCGCCGGCGCCGTCGCGCATGTCGCGGCGCAGCGTGACGGTGTTGTCCACCGGCCCGAGGTCCATCTGGGCGTAGCTGCGTCCGATGTAACGGTAGCTGAGCAGCCCTCCCCAGCGCCGCCGTAGCTCGGCGGCGTACTCCTCGGGTGAGTCGGCCAGTTCCCGGATGTCTCGCAGCATTGCGCCCCCAGCGGTTGCGGGCCGCTGACCTCTGGCGGCCGACGGCGTCCACGGCCGGCCCACGGTACCGCCGTTCGCGGCCTCGCGGTGGGATTCCAGCCGGATCGTGGGCCGGCACCGGGCAGCGGGCGGTGGGTCGCTATTGCTCGGCGGCGAGCCGCTGCCGCGCGCGCTCGACCGCCCGCCGAAAGCTGGCCACCGGCGCACAGTTTCTCCCGGTCCCGGGGGCCCGTCAACGCGGCGCACAAAAACGGCGCTACCCGGAGTCCGATTCGGACTAGCCTCGTCGGTGAGGTCACCCGGCTGATCGCAGATGCGGTCAGCGGACCGGAGGGGGGAGCTACGCAGATGCGTCCAATGGTGCGCACCGTCCTGGCCGCGGCGGGGGCCGCGGCCGTCTTCTCGCCTGCGCTCGTCACCGGCGCCGGGCCGATGTCGGCCGCCCCGGCCGCGGCGTCGGAGGGGCCCTCGATCAACCCGATGACCCAGTATCTGCGGCGCTGCGATTTCTCCAAGATGCCCTACGTCGGCCCTCGCGCAGTCGGACGGGTCGCCGCGGTGATGCGGACCGAAGGCGGCGAGGTGGTGGCCGACGTCGCGGCCAACACGCTGGTGCCCAACATCGGCTACGAGGTGAAACTGATCCAGCTACCGCAGTCGTCGGCCAGTCCCTGCAATCCGGGCGATCCCGGCGTGGCCGGCGCCACGCTGTTCACCGACGGCGCCGGGGCCGGCTCCGTCACGTTGCGGGCGCCGGTGGGCGCGGAAGCGACCGGTGCATGGATGTCGGTCACCCGGGCCAGCCCGAACTCCCAGATTCCCGCAGAGTTCTACACCACCGACTTCGTGTTCCCGCTCTGAGCGACCGGGTGGCCGTCAGGCCGCGACGATCACCGTGAGGTGGTCGGCCCTGCGTTCCACCCGCATGTCCGCGCGGCGGGCCACCGCGGCCACGGCCGCCGCATCACCCGGTTCGGACCGGGTGGTGGCCAGGGCCCGCGCCAACCGTCCCTTGTGCGCCTTGTTGAAGTGGCTGACCACGGTGCGCCGCCCGTCGGGGTGCTCGGCGAGCACCTCGACGGTGACCGCGCCGGCCATCCTGCCCAGTGCCGCGTAGGAGCCCGACCTCAGGTCGACGACGAGTTCCCGGGTCGCCAGGTCGGCCAGGACCGGGTCCAGCGCCGGCCTCCAGCGCGCCGCCAGCGTGGGTTGCCCCGGCAGTTTGGAGCCTGCGGAGAGCCGGTAGGCCGGGATCCGGTCCTCGGCGCGCAGCAGCCCGAACAGCGCCGAGCCGACGGCCAGCCTGGACAGGGCGCGACCCGCGGCCGCTCCCCGCAACGACGCCACGTCGAGGGCGTCGTAGAGCACCCCGGTATAGCGGTGGATCGCCGGGAGCGTCGGTGCTGTCCGCAACTCGGCGTTGCGGTCGATCTCGGCATCCTGGGCCGCGGAGATCCCCAGTGCCTTGCGGCTGGCAGGCCGGTCCGCGGACAGCTCGATCAGTTGGTCGAGCAGGTCGCTGCGCACCGGGTTGAGCGCAGGTGAGCTCAGCTGACCCAGGTCAAGCGGTGCTCCGTCGCCGCCGGTTCGTTTGGTTTCCGACGGCGGCAACAGCACGATCACGCACGAGACGCTAGCGCGGCGCTCATGGGACGGGTGCCGGCGGGGGCAGCGGTGCACCCGGCGGGGGCGGGGGCATCGGGGGAGCCATCGGCGGGGCGAGCTGGGGCTCCGGGGCCGGGGGCTCGTTGGCCGGCATCGGCAGGAACATGTGGTTGGTGAACTGGTCCTGGTAGGCGCCGCCGCCACCGATCGCGACCCCGCCGCCGCCTTCGCCCGACGACACCGGAGTGCCGTCCGGCAGCGTCACCGCGGTGTGGCCGCTGTTCCAGCCGACCACCAGGGCGCCGGGTTCGGAGCCGTACTCGAAGCCGCGCGCCAGCAGCGCGCTCTCGATGTTGCCGGTGTGAAACCGGTCACCATAGACGGGCCTGCCGCTCGCGGCGTTGGCCACCCACGAGACCAGGCCCGAGCAGTCGGTACCCGCCGGCGAGTCGCCGCCGACGACGTACGGGGTGCCCGACACCTGGTTGACAAGCGTCAAGAGTGTCGCGATAGCAAACATGGCGCCGGACGTTAACAGAGCTCTCTAAAACGTCCAAAATCTGTGATGCCAAGCACAATCCACGCCGGAATTTCACCGAGGTCACGAAAACTATTGGCTACCTGACAGATTCGCTGGTCAAATCCTCACCGGGCAATTAGATCGAAATGCATTACTGAACAGCATCTTTGGATGTGGAAACGGTTCGGTCACACGTAGGTATCCGCGCAGAATCGGGTTGGAGCCACCTCGCCGCCTCGTCGACGTCGCCGGTCGCCGCGCGGGTCAACCGTGCGCAATGAGCAGTGGCACCAGCTGTTCGGCATCGGTGAGCGATCCGTGCTGACCTACCAGCGAAGACTCGATTGGTTCGGCGGAGCGCCGCAGCACCCCCGACGAGCCCCGCGCCGCGACCACCACATCGCCGATCCTGCCCCGGACGGCGTCGGTGACCCGGTCGCCGAACCACCCGGCGGCCACCGCATCCTGGCCGCTGAGCACCCACGCGCGAGCACCGAGCACCTGCCGCCAGGTGGCGAGCACATCCTCGCGCGCACCGTCGCGGGTGTAGAGGTGCCTGGCCCGGACCTCGCCGCCGATCGCCATCACCCCGTCCAGCAGGACCGGCTCGGCGTCGGCGTCGACCGCCGACTCGTCGATCGAGACCATGCCGTGGTCGGCCACCACGGCCAGCAGCGTCCCTCGGGGCAGCCCGTCGAGGACGGACTCGACCAGCGTGTCGACCTGACGAAGCTGCATCCGCCACGGGGCCGAGCCGGGGCCGTGCAGATGCCCCACCAGGTCCAGATCGGCGTGGTAGCCGTAGCAGAAGCCCCCATCGGCGAGCGCGCTGTGGATCGTGGCCGCAAGATCGCCCAGCGCGTGCACACCGCGATAACTCCCGCCCCGCAGCACCGCACGGGTGAGCCCCGAGCCGTCGAACTGCGCACCGGAGACCACGCTGACCGCCACCCCGGCGGAGGTGGCCCGCTCGAACACCGTGGGGTTCGGCTGGATAACCTCCGGCACCGCCTGCTCGCGCAGGTCCGCGCCCCAGGGATGGGGCCGCCACCGCAGCGCGTTGATGACGCCGACGTCCGGCAGCCGAAAGGTCATGCCGACCATGCCGTGTTCACCGGACCGGCACCCGGTGCCCACCGCCGCCAGTCCCGCCGCCGTGGTCGCGGGGTATCCGACCTGCAGGGTCCGCCGGGTCAGCCCGGCCAGCACCGGCGCGTCGGCGGCGTGACTCTCCAGCAGCCCGGCACCCAGCCCGTCGATGAGCAACACGCACGCGCCGGCCAGATCACCGGACAGCTCCAGCCGCGGCTCGAAACCGTCGACACCCATCGCGGCGAGCACCGACGGTGTCACGTCGGCCAGGTGCGGCAGCTGCGGATCGGGGCGCGGCAGGTCCACGGCCCGAGCGTGCCACACCACGCTCAGTGCTGGGGCAGCCGGACCACCTGCACGAAGAACTCGTCGATCTGGCGCACGGCGTTCATGAACTGGTCGAGGTCGACGGGTTTGGTGACGTAGGCGTTGGCGTGCAACTTGTAGCTGCGCAGGATGTCCTCCTCGGCCGAGGACGTCGTCAGCACCACCACCGGGATGGAGCTCAGGTCAGGATCGGACTTGACCGTCTCCAGCAGCTGGCGCCCATCGTATTTCGGCAGGTTCAGATCCAGCAGCACCAGGTCCGGCCGCGGCGCGCCTTCGTAGGGTCCGCGGCGGTAGAGGAAGTCCAGCCCCTCCTCGCCGTCCCGCGCGACGTGCAGCGTGTTCTTGATCTTGTTGTGCTCGAAAGCTTCCCGGGTGATCAGTTCATCGCCCGCATCATCTTCGATGAGCAGCACGTCGATGGGGCGTTCAGCCGATGTCATGTCGCCGATCCTTCCAAAAGGTGTGGTGCCGTGTCATCCGCCCGGACGGGCAGGGTGAACCGGAACCGGGTGCCGTCGGTATAGGAGGTGTCGATCCAGATCGATCCACCGTGGTGCTCGACGATCTTCTTGCACAGCGCCAGGCCGATCCCTGTTCCGGTGTAGGCGTCGCGGCCGTGCAGGCGCTGGAAGATGACGAAGACCTTGTCACTGAACTCCGGGGCGATCCCGATCCCGTTGTCCGACAGCGACACCATCCACTGCGGCGGCTCGTCACCCCCGTCGCCGCCCGGCTCGAGATCGCAGGTGATCTCGATGTGCGGCGCCAGGCCCTCGCGCCGGAACTTCATCGCGTTGCCGACGAGGTTCTGCCACAACATCGCCAGCAGGGTGGGGTCACCCTTGACCATCGGCAGCCCGTCGGCCGGCCGGTCGATGACCGCTCCCGACTCCTCCACCGAGGTCATCAGATTGCTCAGCGCGGCGTCCAACGCGGCGTCCAGGCTGACCTCGACCTCGGTCGCGTTGAGCCGCCCGACCCGGGAGAACGTCAACAGGTCGTTGATCAGCACCTGCATGCGCTTGGCGCCGTCGACGGCGAACCCGATGTACTCCACGCCCCGCTCGTCGAGTTGGTCGCCGTAGCGCTTCTCCAGCAGCTGGCAGAACGAGGTGACCTTGCGCAGCGGCTCCTGCAGGTCATGGGAGGCCACGTAGGCGAACTGCTCGAGCTCGGCGTTGGAGCGGCGCAGCTCTTCGGCGTGGACATCCAACGCCTGGGTGGCCGCCCGGGAGGCGTCCAGTTCCTCGACGATGCGCTGGCGCATGTTGTCGACGTCGACCGCGATCGCCCGGATGTCGCTGGGCCCCTGCGGGACGATCTGCTCGGCGAAGTTTCCCGAGGCGATACGCCGGCACGCCGCAGCCAGCGCCGCCAACGGACGCACCAGGGCTCGGCGCAACAGCACCGCGAGCGCCGCGATCGTCACCCCGAACGCGGCCAGCATCGCCGCCAGCACCGCGTTACGCCAGGTCCTGATCGTGTTCAGCTCGGAGATACCGGCGGTGCGGGCCTGCTCGAGCCGCTCGTTCTGGACGTCGAAAAGGGCTCGTAGCCGGTCGAACTCGACCTTGCCACGCTCGCTGGCGTCGGGCTCGACCGTCTCCGGGTTGCCGAGCTCGACGGTGGCGATGATGGGCTCGGCGTAGTTGGTGCGCCACGAACCGGCGGCCAGTTCGATCGCGTCGAGGTCGTCGAGCAGGTCGGGCCGGTCCTGCTCGAGAACGCGCAGCTCGGCGGAGGCCTGCTGTTCGGTACGCCGTCCTTCGAAGTAGGGCTCGAGGAACCGCGGATCGGCGGCGATCACGTAGCCGCGCACCGCCGTCTCCTGGTCGCGCAGCGCCGCCTGCAGCTGATAGGCCGCCACCCGGGAGGGCTGGATCTTGCCGATCAGCTCGCCGGAGACCGCGTCGGTGCGATTGAGCAGCACCGCCACGGTGACGGCACCGATCAGCACGACGACACCCATCACCGACAGCACCAGGTACTGCCAGCCCTGCACGGTCAGCGCCCGCGCGCCGCGGTGGTGCGGTTGCGTCACGCCCGCGCCGTCCGCTCGACCCGAACCACCGCGATGTCGTCGCTGATGCCGCCGTGCGCCTGCGCCCGGGACTCGACCTCGTCGACCAGCGCCTCGACGAACGCCGGACCGGGCAGCGCGGCCAGCGAACGCGCCAACTCGAGCAGCCCCGCCTCGCCGAGGCGCTCGTTGCCCGGCCCGCTGCGCCCCTCGAACAGACCGTCGGTCAGCAACACCAGCCCGGCGCCCTCCGGCAGCTCGACCTGCTCGGGCAGCCAATCCCCGGCGCGTAGGCCCAGAGCCGGTCCACCCGGGGGCTCCAGCCACTCCACGGTGCCGTTGCCGTGCAGCAACATGCCGGGGTGCCCGGCCCGGACCACGGTCAGTCTGGTGCCTTCGGGCGGAATGGCCAGGCTCAGCACGGTCGCGAAAATACCCTTGCCGGCCCGCTCGGTCCGCAGGATGCGTTCCAGCTGGCGCATCCGGTCGGCACCGCGCAGACCGGCGAAGGTCAACGCCCGCCAGGCGATCCGCAACGCCACCCCGAGTGCGGCTTCGTCGGGACCATGCCCGGCCACGTCGCCGATCATCAGGTGCACCGTGCGGTCCGGCATCTGCACGAAGTCGTAGAAGTCACCGCCGAGCAGCGCGTTCTCCCGACTGGGCCGGTACTGGGTGACGATGTCGACGCCGGGTTGGTCGAGCAGCAGCGGGGACGGCAGCAGACCGCGCTCCAGGCGCGCGTTCTCCCGGGCCCGCAGCTCGCTGGCGTGCAGGTCGACCGCCGTCAGCTCGGCACGTTTGCGCTCGATCGCGTACAGCACCGCCCGGCGCAGCATCTCGGGATCGACCCGGCCCTTGACCAGGTAGTCCTGCGCTCCGGAGGCCACCGCCGAAACGCCGAAGTGCTCGTCGTTGAGTCCGGTCAGCACCACCACGGGAATGGTCGGGTCGAGCTTGGCGATCTGCGTCAGCCCGTCGATGCCGTCGGTGTCGTGCAGGTGCAGGTCCAGCAGCACACAGTCCGGGCGGGCGTGCAGGATCTGCTGCTCCGCCTCACCCATCGACGACGCCCAGATGACCTGGGTGTCGATCCCGGCGTCGGCGATCAGTTCTTCGACGATGATCGCGTCGGCCCGGTCGTCCTCGACCAGCAGCAGCGACAGCGGGTCGCCGTCACTCGGGACGCGCAGCTGCCCCGACGATTCGGAGGGTCCGCTCACCGCAGGTAGCGGACCGGATGTTCGATTGACAATCTCCTGAGAATACCCCCGGGTTCGCGTGATGCGGGCGCCCTGCCGGCACGGCGTTGCGGACAGCTGGGCCCACCCGTGCGCTGGTAACCTGCGACCCGTCGCCGGTTGGTCAGCGGGGGAACCGGCAAATGCCATCTCGTCGGCCGGTGACATCACACCGCAGAGACCCCCGAGTTGAAATGAGTAGTGTGCGCACCGGAGAGATCAAGGCCCTGTCCGGCCTGCGCATCGTCGCGGCGCTGTGGGTGGTGCTCTTCCACTTCCGGCCGCTGCTCGAGCAGGTGTCGCCGCCGTGGAGCGAGGCGCTGGCTCCGGTGCTCGACGCCGGG
This sequence comes from Mycobacterium sp. ABE4_509, assembly GCF_056160785.1. Lineage (NCBI taxonomy): Bacteria > Bacillati > Actinomycetota > Actinomycetes > Mycobacteriales > Mycobacteriaceae > Mycobacterium > Mycobacterium sp. ABE4_509. The sequence continues at coordinate 18,951 of NZ_JBSWXU010000077.1, forward strand.
GCCCAGGGCGTCGACCTGTTCTTCATCCTCAGCGGCTTCGTGCTGACATGGAACTACCTGGACCGGATGGGGGAGGGCTGGTCGACCCGCTCCACGCTGAGGTTCCTGTGGTTGCGGCTGGCCCGGGTGTGGCCGGTCTATCTGGTGACGATGCACCTGGCCGCGGCGTGGATCGTCTTCACGCTCTACGTCGGCGACTTCCCGTCCCCGGCAGCCGCTGACCTGAACGCGACCAGCTGGCTCCGGCAGGTACTGCTCGTGCAGTTGTGGTTCGAGCCGTACTTCGACGGGACCAGCTGGGACGGCCCGGCGTGGTCAATCAGTGCGGAATGGCTGGCCTATCTGCTCTTCGGCGCTCTGGTGCTGGTGGTGTTCCGGATCGCCTCGGCCACCCGCGCCCGCGGATTGCTGGCCATGGCTGTGCTCGCCTCGCTGCCCCCGACCCTGTTCCTGCTGGCCAGCGGATTCTTCTACACCCCCTGGAGCTGGCTGCCCCGGATCGTCATGCAGTTCATCGCGGGTGCGCTGGCCTGTGCGGCGGTACGCAAGCTGCGGATATCCGACCGGTCCCGCCAGGTCGCCGGGGTCGCGGCGCTGCTACTGGGCGGTGCCGTCGTCGGTGGGCTCTACCTGCTGGACAACGTCCCGCCGGAACTGATCTACGACGCCGGCGGTCTGGTCGATGTGCTGTTCGTCCCGCTCGTCGTGGCCCTGGCGCTGGGAACCGGCACGCTGCCCGCGATGTTGTCGGTGCGTTGGGTGGTCTACCTGGGCCACATATCGTTCAGCCTCTACATGGTTCACGAGATCGTGCACACCGCGTGGAACTGGGCCACCCTGCAGTACGAGATCACCCTGACCCCGAGCTGGCCGGCCAAATTCGTCTTCATCGGCCTGCTCCTGGGCTCCGGCCTGCTCGCGGCGGTGCTGTACCACCTGGTCGAGGAACCGGCGCGGCACTGGATGAGAAACATGCTGGATGCGGGCGGGACCAGCGCGGAACAGTCCGACGACGCACCGCACGGCCGTCTGCATCCCGTCGCCACCCGGGCGGGGTGAGCCGGGATCACCCCGGCGCGTCGACCGGCGACGCACGCGTCGGCGCCGCCTAACATGGTCCGGTGAGTCGGCTTCTGACCCTCGTACTCTGTGTCGCCGTCGTTTTCGGCGCCTTCACCGCGCGCTTCCCCGACGCCGAGCACCGCGAGATCGTGCCGCTGGACTACACCGTCAATCGGATCTCGGTGATCGGGGACTCCTACACCACGGGGAGCGACCAGGGCGGCAACGGCCCAGACGGCTGGCCCCCGCAGGTGTGGCGGGACCTCAGCGAGCACGGCATCGCCGTCACCCCGACGGTCGCCGCCGAGGGCGGCGCCGGCTACGGTGTTCGAGGCAACCGGGGCAGCACGTTCGAAGACCTGACGGTGCGCGCCGTGAAGCCCACCGACATCCTGGTGGTGTTCTTCGGCTCCCGTAACGACATGGACGTGGATCCCACCCGGTTGTCGGTGACGATGTACGCCACGCTGAACCTGGCCCATCAGATCGCCCGGTCGGCCCAGCTGCTGGTGATCGGCCCACCGTGGCCCACCGCCGACCCACCGTTGCAGGTCCGCCGCGTCCGGGATGTGCTGTCCTACCAGGCCGAACTCGCCGGTGCGGCGTTCGTCGACCCGATCGCCTCCCGCTGGTTCGTCGGCCGGCCAGACCTGATCGGCGCCGACGGTGTTCACCCGACCGACGCCGGCCACGTCTACCTGGCCCGCAAGATCGCGCCGCTGATCGCCGGCCGGCTACACCCGTACTGAGCGCGACTGCACCCGTACTGAGTACGACTGCACCCATACTGAGTACGACTGCACCCATACTGAGTACGAAAAGGGCGCCCGGACAGTTCGTCCGGGCGCCCCTTCCGTGTTGAGGGCTGCTACGAGTAGCTGCTCGACATCGCTAGCTGACGTCGAACCGGTCGGCGTTCATCACCTTGTTCCACGCGGCGACGAAGTCCTTGACGAACTTCTCCTTCGAATCGTCCTCGGCGTAGACCTCGGCCAGCGCCCGCAGCTGCGAGTTCGACCCGAACAGCAGGTCGACGCGGCTGGCGGTGTACTTCTGCTGCCCGGAGGACCGGTCGGTGCCGACGTAGGTGCCGTCGTCAGCCGAGGCCGGAGCCCACTTGGTGCTCATGTCGAGCAGGTTGACGAAGAAGTCGGTGGACAGCGCACCCGGCTTGTCGGTGAGCACGCCGAGCTTGGTGCCGCCGAAGTTGACGTCCAGCGACCGCATTCCGCCGAGCAGCACCGTCATCTCCGGCGCCGACAGGCCCAGCAGATTGGCCTTGTCGATGAGCTCGTACTCCGCCGGCAGGGGCAGCCCCTTGCCGGCGTAGTTGCGGAAGCCGTCGGCCTTGGGCTCCAGGTAGGCGAACGACTCGACGTCGGTCTGCTCCTGGGTGGCGTCGCCGCGGCCCGGGGTGAACGGCACCTCGATGTCGAAGCCGCCGGCCTTGGCCGCCTTCTCGACACCGACGTTGCCGGCCAGCACCACCAGGTCGGCGAAGGACACTGGAGTTCCCGACTCCGAGAAGGTGCGCTGGATCTCCTCGAGCTTGCTGATCACCAGGGACAGCTCGTCGGGCTCGTTGGCCTCCCAGCCCAACTGCGGCTGCAGCCGGATCCGGCCACCGTTGGCACCGCCGCGCATATCGCTGCTGCGGTAGGACGAGGCCGCCTTCCATGCAGTCGAAACCAGCTGCTGCACGGTCAGACCCGAATCGGCGATCGCGCTCTTGAGCTTCGCGACGTCGTCGGCGGACAGGTCACTGCCGGCCGGGACGATGTCCTGCCACAGCCACGTCTGCTGCGGCACCAGCGGCCCGAGGTAGCGCACCACCGGCCCCATGTCGCGGTGCAACAGCTTGAACCAGGCCTTGGCGAACTCCGCGGCGAGCTCCTCGGGGTGGTCCAGCCAGCGACGGGTGATCTTCTCGAAGCCCGGGTCCATCCGCATGGACAGGTCGGTGGTGAGCATCGACGGGTGGGTCTTCTTGTCGCCCTGCGCCATCGGGACGGTGTTGTCCCAGCCGCCGTCCTTGGGCTTCCACTGGTAGGCGCCGGCGGGGCTCTTGGTCAGCTCCCACTCGTTGCCGTAGAGGATCTCCAGGAAGGAGTTGTCCCACTTGGTGGGGGTGTGGGTCCAGATGACCTCGAGGCCGGAGCTGACCGTGTCGTTGCCGAGGCCGGAGTTCGCCCAGCCGAGGCCCTGCATCTCCAGCGGCGCGGCCTCGGGCTCCGGACCGTTCTCCACCTCGGTGGCGCCGTGGGTCTTGCCGAAGGTGTGCCCGCCGATGATCAGCGCAGCGGTCTCGCTGTCGCTCATCGCCATCCGGCCGAAGGTCTCGCGGATGTCGGTGGCCGCTGCCACCGGATCCGGCTTGCCCTCGGGGCCTTCGGGATTGACGTAGATCAGGCCCATGTGGGTGGCGGCCAGCGGGTTCTCCAGCTTGGTGCGCTCGGAGTTGTCGCCGGGGTAGCGGTGGAACGTCTCCAGCCACTCGTGCTCGGCGCCCCAGTAGACGTCCTCCTCGGGCTCCCAGTAGTCCGGGCGGCCGAACGCGAAGCCGGCGGTCTTGAAGCCCATGTGCTCGAGCGCGCGGTTACCGGCGAAGATGATCAGGTCCGACCACGACAGGTCCTTGCCGTACTTCTTCTTGACCGGCCACAGCAGCCGGCGCGCCTTGTCCAGGCTCACGTTGTCGGGCCAGCTGTTCAGCGGCGCGAAGCGCTGCATTCCCCGGCCGCCGCCACCGCGGCCGTCCTGGACGCGGTAGGTGCCCGCGGCGTGCCAGGTCATCCGGATGAAGAACGGTCCGTAGTGGCCGAAGTCGGCGGGCCACCAGTCCTGCGAGTCGGTCATCACCGCGTCGACGTCGCGGGTCAGCTCGTCGACGTCGAGGGTCTGAACCCGCTGGCGGTAGTCGTAGCCCTCGTCCATCGGGTCGATGACGTCGGGATTCTTCTGCAGGATCTTCAGGTTGACCGCGTTGGGCCACCAATCGCGGTTGCTGCCGCCCTCGACGGGCGGCTTGACCACCATCGGGCAACCGCTTTCGACTGGATCAGTCTGCGCTTCGCCGATCGGCGGAGTCTCTTCGATGGTGCGACCGTCGTCAGGCACAGCATTTCCTTTCGGGAGTGGTGAATCGGGCTGTGATCACGGGCGTGATCCCGAATCTTGGATGGAGGCGTCCTTGGCCGAGGCACAGTCCGGGCAGACTCCCCAGTAGATGACCTCTGCCTCGTCCACGACGAATCCCGTCAGCCCCGCGGTGTCCTCCGCGGGCGTCAGGCAGGGGGCGTCACCGACGGCACAGTCGACGTCGGCGATGACGCCGCAGGACCGGCAGACCATGTGGTGGTGGTTGTCCCCGACCCGCGACTCGTAGCGGGCGAGCGACCCGGACGGCTGGATCTTGCGGACCAGCCCCACCGCCGTCAGCGCGGCCAGCACGTCGTAGACGGCCTGGCGCGAGACGTCGGGAAGGGCTTGGCGCACAACGCCGTAGATGGTGTCGGTGTCGGCGTGCGGGTGTCCGCCGACCGCCTCCAGAACCGCGACCCTCGGACGCGTCACACGCAAGTCCGCGTGACGGAGCAGATCCGTGTAGTCCGGGGCCACACCAAGAGTTCTACGTCGTTTTTTGGACTGAGTCAAGTATTTACTCGAACCGCTTACCAACCGCCCTGTTAGGGTTCTGCGGGTGATCCGAAGCGTGGTACTGGCCACATTGACTCCGGGCTACGACGCCGCCGAACTCGACGACATCCAAGCCTGCCTGCGGAACCTGAACTGTCCGGGAACGCGCCATTACAGCGTGGGAACCGATGCGGGGCTGCGCGACGGCAACTGGGACTTCGCGATCGTCGCGGACTTCGACGACGTGGCCGCCTACCGGGGATACGACGAGGACCCCGAACACAACCGCGTCCGAGTCCGGCTGGCGGCGCTGTTCGACCAGGTCTCCCGCGTTCAGTTCGAGATCCCGGACAGCTGAGCGCCGACCTCACAGCACCCGGCACACCACGGTGAGCACACGTTAACCAGCTCACAAAGCCGGCGGGCCGTCGCCCGTTACCGGGTGCGGCCAGGCTGACTCCATGAGCATCTTCGACCAGATCGGCGGGTCGGCGGCGGTGACGGCGGCCGTCGACGACTTCTACCGCAGGGTGATCGGCGACCCGGCGCTGGCACCGTACTTCGACGGTATCGACATGAAACGGCTCAAGGGCCATCAGCGGTCGTTCCTCGCCGCAGCCATCGGCGGCCCCGATCTCTACCAGGGCCGCTCGATGCTGGACGCCCACGCGCCGTTCGACATCCAGCCCGAGCACTTCGACCTGGTGGTGGCTCACCTGGCCGCCACACTGGCCGACCTGGGGGTCGGCAACGACACCATCGACGCGATCGGCGCCCGGCTGGCGCCCCTGCGGAACGACATCGCGCCGGGCAGCACCGCGCGTGCCGGCTGAGCCGCGGGTCAGGCGGGACGCGAGTACCGCTGCGCGAAACCGCGCAGGATGAGCGGCGGATGCGTCACCTGCCGTCGGCGGGCCTCGTCCTTGAGCGACTGCGCGGTCTCCGGCGCGAAGTACCCGTGATTCTTGTACACGTCGATCCGGGTGCAGATGCCGGCGACATCGAGTTCGGGGTGGAACTGGGTGGCATAGACGTTCGCGCCGACCCGGAAGGCCTGCACCGGGCAGTCCGCCGAGCTGGCCAGCCGGGCGACGTGACCGGGAAGCCGCGACGCCGCCTCCTTGTGACCGCCGAACGCCTCGAACGTGTCGGGTAGTTCGGCGAACAGCGGGTCGAGGCGCCCTGCGTCGGTCAACTCCACGGTCACCGCGCCGACCGGCTCGCTGTGTGCCCGGTCCACCACCGCACCCACCGCGGTTCCCACCGTGCCCACCCCGTAGCAGCATCCCAGGAACGGGAAGTCCCGGGCGATGACCGCGGTCAGCAGGTCGGCCAACTCGGTCTCGACGCGGCGCTGGGTGGGCGTCTTCGCGCCCGCGTCGTCGCTGACGTTGTAGGGCCCGCCGCCCAGGATGATGCCCGACCATCGCGACAGATCCAGCGCACCCAGGGGCTCTTGGGTGAGCCGGATGCGAAGCATGCCGGGCTCGTCGAGCTCGGCGAACCGCATCATCGCCCGGTACTCGTCGTCGGCTGCTTCGTCCTCGTCGCGGATCGACAACAGCAGGAACGGGGCGTCGGCCACCGCGTAAGAGTAGCCACGGGCTAGCTTGTCGGTCAGTGAGAACACTGATCGACTTCGAGGACGCCCCGGTGTTCGCGGTCCCGACCGCGACCGGGGCTCGGTTGGGCGTGCTGGTCGAGGGCCCGCAGGGTTGGGGGGAGTTCAGCCCGCCGCCGGAGGCCGACGATGCGCTGGCGGCCAGGTGGCTGACCGCGGCGATGGAGCCGAGCACCGTCGGCTGGCCCGACGCGGTCCGCGGCCGGGTACCGGTGGCGGAGGC
>NZ_JBSWXU010000078.1:0-24614 GCF_056160785.1 Mycobacterium sp. ABE4_509
GTGCGGCACACCCCGGCGCCGGCCAGCTCGGTGCCGACGTCGACGGCCGCGCCGGCCGACGGGCACAGGAACGCGCAGGTAGGCCCGGATCCGGACACCACGCCGGCCAGCGCACCGGCTTCCACACCGGCACGCAACGTGCGCCGCAACGACGCGTCCAGGCTCAGCGCCGCGGGCTGCAGATCATTGCCGAGCAGCGGCGCCAGTTGGGCCGGGTCCCCCGAGGACAACGCCGCCAGCAGCGGTTCGGGACTGTCCAGCCGCGGCGGCAACGTGCGCCCCTCCTCGGCGCGCAGCCGGTCGATCTCGCCGAACACCCGCGCGGTGGACAGACCGCCAGGAGAGAACGCCAGCACCCAGTGGAACGTGTTGCGGGTCAGCACCGTGGCCAGTTCCTCACCACGGCCGGTGCCCAGCGCGGTGCCCCCGTGCAGCGCGAACGGGACATCGCTGCCCAGTTGCGCGGCCAGCGCATGCAGATCCCGGCGCGGCACACCGAGCTCCCACAACGAGTTCATCGCCACCAGGACCGCGGCCGCGTCGGCGCTGCCGCCGGCCATCCCGCCGGCCACCGGGATCGTCTTCTCGATCGAGATGGAGACGTCGGGGGCGCGGCCGACGTGCTCGGCCATCAGCTCGGCGGCCCGCCAGGCCAGATTGCGCTCGTCGGTGGGCAGCGAGTCGGCCCCCTCCCCGGAAAGCTCCAGGGACAGCACGTCGGCGGTGGTGACGGTCACCTCGTCGAGCAGCGAGACGGCATGGAACACGGTGGTGAGCTCGTGGTAGCCGTCGGCACGGCAGTCACCCACGTCGAGGTAGAGGTTGACCTTGCCGGGAACCCGGACGGTCACCGAGCCGGTGGTGACCCAGTCGGGGGCGGTATTTCCGTCACGCACGGACACCGGACGACAGTAACGCCGAGACGATCTACGGACGAATTCTGCGCAAAGCCGTGTCGGCGTCAGCCGATGTGCGATTCCTGCTCGTCGGCAACCTTCTCGGCTTCGTCCCTCTCCTCGGCCTTGGGCACGATGTGCCAATCCGAGGAGCGCTGCAGCAGCCGGACGAAGTCGGCGACGCCGAGCGTCTCGCCGCGGCGCGACGGGTCGATGCTGGCAGCCAGCAGCCGGCTGGCCGACTCGTTGCCCGAGCCCGCCCACTCTGCGAAGGCGTTGCGTGAGGTCTTGCGCCGCTGCGCGAACGCGATGTCGACGAGGTCGAAGACCTGCTGACGGAACTCCGGATCGGTCGGCCACGGGGACGTCTCGTACCGGTCGATGCGCACCAGGCCGGAGTACACCCGCGGAATCGGCCAGAACACCGTCGGCGAGACCATGCCGTAGCGGCGGACATCGCCGAAGAACCGCACCTTGACGCTGGGCACGCCGTAATCTTTGCCGCCCGGCTCGGCAGCAAGCCGCTCGGCGACCTCGGCCTGCACCATCACCATGACGGTGCGGATGGACGGGAACTCGGCGAGCAGGTGCAGCAGCGCGGGAACCGCGACGTTGTAGGGCAGATTTGCCACGAGTGCGGTCGGCGGGTCGGGCATCGCCGAGCGCTCGAACGTCAGGATGTCGTCGTTGATCACCGTGAACCGGTTGGCTTCGCTGTGCGAGTGATCGGCGATCGTCGTCGGCAGCTGACGTGCCAGCACCGGGTCGATCTCGACGGCGGTCACCCGCGCGCCCCGGTCCAGCAGAGCCAGCGTCAGCGAACCCAGCCCCGGACCGACCTCGAGTACGTGGTCAGAGCGGTTCACCCCGGAGGCCGAGACGATTCTGCGCACCGTGTTGGCGTCGTGCACGAAGTTCTGGCCGAACGACTTGCGTGGCCGGAAGTCAATTGACTTAGCCAGGTGTCGGATTTCAGTTCGCCCGAGCAGCCGAATTGTCACCTCGCACCGATCCTCCCGCTACAGGTCGGCCACGCTCCCCATCCTTGGCGCGCCCGAGTTACTTCAGCAATCGCGATCTGCTCTTCTCTCGTTGCCAGATCTGCTCGCTGAGCATACCTCAGACCGCCGCTGCGTTCCCAGGTGTTTTGATCAAATTGGACGCCGCCGTAATAACCATTACCGGTATTTATGGCCCAATTACCTCCGGCTTCGCATCGAGCAAGCGCATCCCAGGTGGCCCCATTGCTCACCGGCGGCACCTCGGTACCCGGTTTGGCGCCGACCCGCAGCACACCGTCGCGCGCCGGCGCGATGATGACATTGGCTACTGGCAACCTTCCGGTTTCCACCCCGTTCACCGTCGCGACCGCAAAGGTCACGTCCTGCATTCCCGGCATCCCGGGGTCCTCGACGATCTGACGGCTCATGTTGAGCGTGACGTCCTCGATGCGCTGGTTGTTCGGCGCCAGCGGCAGCCGCTCGGTGACCTTCTCGACGCGCATCCGGGTGACATTGATGTGCATGCCGTCGACGATCGGCGAGGACGGGGCGGGCACGACGAGGTCGCTTTGCTGCAGGGGTGCGCCGGCCGCCTCGAGCAGAGCCGCCACATTCGGTGCGGCCAGGTGCACCGTGCGCACCACGCCGGCATCGTCGAGGCGCACCGTCTTGGGGCTGACCACGGGCAATGCCATACCGCCCAACGGAACCCGGGACCCGCGGGAGGCCGCCAGCGGCGCCTTGTCGGTCATCCGCAGCTGCTCCAGCGCCTCGTCGACCGTCGACGCGGTGGTCCACACCTGCTCGGCGCCGCCGCCGTCGGTGGAGATCTCCAGCGGCCGGCTGCGGCGCAGCACGATGGTGTCGGAGTGGCGCACCGGCGCGTCGGCGGCCGGGTAGAGGTCGTCGCGCTCGCCGACGTCGAAGCCGTTCTCCTGGACCACGTCGATCACCCGCGACTTCATCGTCGGCACCGTCGTCGAGGCGCCGTCGACGGTCAGCGTGACGGTCTTGTGGCTCGCCACGGCCGTACCACCAGCAAAGATGAGCGCCACCAGAGTGGCCCCGACCAGCACCCGCAGCGCGCGCGAGCGCGACTGATGAAGTTTGTTCACTGCATTCACGTCGTATAACCCCGACTCAGCATCATGAGCGGTCCGGAACCCGACTCATGTTCGATCACAGAACGGTAACGAAAAGGCCTACGAGCGGCAACTTTCGTCGCCGTAGACCCGCTGGGCAGTCACAAAACTCTGCTCGGCGACGGTCTCGGCGGGCCGGCCGACGAGTTCGGCCAGCGCCCGCACAGTGTAGGGCAGGCAGTACGGCTCGTTCGGCGCCCCACGATACGGGTGCGGAGTCAAAAACGGCGCATCGGTCTCGACGAGCAGCTGGTTCGCGGGGATCAGCGGGGCGGCTTCGCGCAGGTCACGAGCATTGCGGAAGCTGACCGTCCCGGACAGGCTAAGAATCCAGCCCGCATCGACACAGGTGCGCGCCATCTCCGGACCCGACGAGAAACAGTGGAAGATCACCGTGTCGGGTGCCCCCTCCGCGCGCAACACGTCGAGCACCTCGGCGTCGGCGTCACGGTTGTGGATCATCAGCGGCTTGCCGGTCCGCTTGGCCAGGTCGATGTGCCAGGCGAACGCTTCGCGCTGCGCCGCTGGCTCGGCGCAACCCTCCAGCCGGCCCGGCCAGTACAGGTCCATACCCGTCTCACCGACGGCCACCACCCGCGGCCCGGCCGCCAGCTGCTCGATCACCGCCTTGGCCTCGTCGGTCAGCGCACCGGCGCGGGTCGGGTGCAGCGCCACCGCGGCGCACACCCGCGGGTCCCATTCGGCGGCCCGGGCGGCCCACCGCGCGGAATCCAGATCGTCGGCGATGGTCACCACCGCCTGCACCCCGGCCTGCCCGGCGCGGTCCAGGATCACCCGCACACCGTCGGCGTCGACCGCGCCGCAGGCATCCAGATGCGTGTGCGCGTCGATCAGCGGGCCGACCGGCTCCGGGATGGGGGGCGGCTCACGCCGCTCTCTGCTGGAGCTCACACCCCAACACTCTAGGGTTGACGCTGACATGAGCCAGGCCTACTACATCACCACTGCGATCGACTACCCCAACGGTGCGCCGCACATCGGGCACGCCTACGAGAAGGTCGCCACCGACGCCATCGCGCGGTTCAAACGCCTCGACGGCTTCGACGTGCGCTTCCTCACCGGCACCGACGTGCACGGCCTGAAGATGGCCGAGACCGCCGCCAAGCTGGGCGTCCCCACCGCCGAGCTGGCCCGGGACAACTCCGAGGTGTTCCAGCGCATGCAGGAGCGGCTCAACATCTCGTTCGACCGGTTCATCCGCACCAGCGACGCCGACCACTTCCAGGCCTCCGAGGAGATCTGGCGGCGGATGGACCAGGCCGGCGACATCTACCTGGGCACCTACGCGGGCTGGTACTCGGTGCGTGACGAACGGTTCTTCGGTGAGGACGAGATCGAAGAGCGCGACGGCGTCCGCGTCGCGATCGAGACCGGCACCCCGGTGACCTGGACCGAGGAGCAGACCTACTTCTTCCGGCTGTCCGCCTACGCCGACAAACTGCTCGAGCACTACCGGTCACACCCCGACTTCATCGCCCCCGACGTGCGCCGCAACGAGGTAGTCAGCTTCGTCTCCGGCGGGCTGCGCGACCTGTCCATCTCGCGGACCACGTTCGACTGGGGCGTCCCGGTGCCCGGACACCCCGACCACGTCATGTACGTCTGGGTCGACGCGCTGACCAACTACCTGACCGGGGCCGGCTTCCCCGACACCGAGTGCGCCTCGTTCCGCCGGTACTGGCCTGCCGACCTGCACATGATCGGCAAGGACATCATCCGGTTCCACACCGTGTACTGGCCGGCGTTCCTGATGTCGGCCGGCATCGCGCTGCCCGAACGGGTCTTCGCCCACGGCTTCATCAACGTCAAGGGCGAGAAGATGAGCAAGTCGGTGGGCAACGTCATCGACCCGTTGGCGCTCGTCGACGAGTTCGGCGTCGACCAGGTCCGGTTCTTCCTGCTGCGCGAAATCCCGTTCGGGCAGGACGGCAGCTACAGCGAGGACGGGATCATCGGCCGGATCAACGCCGACCTGGCCAACGAGTTCGGCAACCTCGCACAGCGCTCACTGTCGATGGTCGCCAAGAACCTCGACGGCGTAGTCCCCACCCCCGGCGAATTCAGTGCCGCCGACCTCGAGTTGCTGGCCGCCGCCGACGGGCTGGCCGGCCGGGTGCGCGAGCACTACGACGCGACCGCGATGCACCTGGCGCTGGAGGCGATCTGGTCGGTGCTCGGTGCGGCCAACCGGTACTTCTCCGCTCAGGAGCCCTGGGTGCTGCGCAAGACCGACCCGGACCGGTTCGCCACCGTCCTCTACACCACCCTCGAGGTGGTCCGCATCGCCACACTGCTCAGCCAGCCGGTGATGCCGGAGTCGACGGCCAAACTGCTCGACCTGCTCGGCCAGCCCGCCGACCAGCGCATGTTCAGCGCGATCGAGACCCGCCTGGCGCCGCGAACCGTGCTGCCCGCACCGTCGGGGGTCTTTCCCCGCTACCAGGCGGACTGAACCCCTCCTTATATATGTGTGCTGCGTCATACCGTGTCACACTCGGCGGATCCGCGGTGTCTTGAGGTCAGCCCGACGAAGATCGGGAGCACGAGCCTCGAAGGAGAGCGCGATGACCGACAAGAACCATGTCGTCGTAATCGGCGGCGGCTACGCCGGCGTGATGGCGGCGAACCGGCTCAAGACACGCGACGACGTGCAGGTGACGCTGATCAACCCCCGCCCCCACTTCGTCGAGCGGATCCGGCTGCACCAGCTCGCGACCGGCGGCGACCCCGCGGCCCGGGACTTCGCGACGGTGCTCAACCCTGAGGTGCGCCTGGTGGTCGACACCGCCGAGCGCATCGACGCCGCCGCCCGCCGGGTGACGCTGACCTGCGGTGACCCGGTGGCCTACGACTACCTGATCTATGCGGTGGGCAGCACCGGCGCGACCCCCGCCGGTGTTCCCGGCGCCGCCCAGTTCGGCTATCCGATCGCCGAATGGGAACAGGCACAGCGGCTCCGCGACCGGCTGGCCGACGTGCCGCTGCAGGCACCGGTCGTGGTCGTGGGCGGCGGGCTGACCGGAATCGAAGCAGCCGCCGAATTCGCCGAAGCCGGCCGCGAGGTGACCCTGGTGAGCAGCGTGGCCGGGCCGTCGCTGAGCGCCCCGGCCCGGCGCTCGGTGACCAAGCGGCTGACCAAACTCGGCGTCACCGTCATCAGCGCCCCGGTCACCGCCGTCGGACCCGACCACGTCGTCCTCGCCGACGGACGCACACTGACCAGCGCGGCGACCGTGTGGACAGCGGGTTTCGGCGTGCCGAACCTGGCGGCGGCCAGCGGCCTGACCACCGACCCGATCGGCCGCCTGGTCACCGACGAAACTCTGACCAGCGTCGACGACGACCGCATCGTCGCCGCGGGTGACGCCTCGGCACCGTCGGGACTGCCCTACCGGATGAGCTGCCAGGCCGGCATTCCGCTGGGCGCCCAGGCCGCCGCCACCGTGCTGGCCCGCATCACCGGTACCACCCCCGCCGACGCCACCGTGCCGATGACCGGGCAGTGCATCAGCCTGGGCCGCGGCGCCGGAACCGTGCAGATCCAGCACTTCGACGACACCCCGCGCAACCTCTACATCGGCGGTCGGGCCGGCGCGTTCGTCAAGGAGCAGGTGTGCCGGTACACCGTGAAGTGGCTGCGCGGCGAGGCCGAGAAACCCGGTTCCTACAAGACGTTAAAGGGACCCGACCGCGCCGCGAAGCTCGACCTCGACCCCGCCGGGCACCGATGACCGCGGGTGACGAGCACGCCGGACGGTTCACCCACCTGCGACCGCTGCTGTTCACCATCGCCTACGAAATCCTCGGCAGTGCAACAGAAGCCGACGATGTGCTGCAGGAGGGCTACCTGCGCTGGGCCGAGGTCGACCTGTCCACGGTGGCCGACACCAAGTCCTACCTGGCCCAGCTCGTCACCCGCCAGGCGCTCAATTCGCTACGCGCCCAGTCCCGGCGACGGGAGCAGTACGTCGGCCCGTGGCTACCCGAACCGCTGCTGACCGTCTCGGACGCCTCCGAAGATGTGGTGCTGGCCGAATCGGTGTCGATGGCGATGCTGGTGGTGCTGGAAACCCTGAGCCCCGACGAGCGCGCGGTGTTCGTGCTACGGGAGGTGTTCGGCTTCGGCCACGACGAAATCGCCTCGGCGGTAGGAAAATCGACCGCGGCGGTGCGCCAGATGGCGCACCGGGCACGCGAACACGTGCAATCCCGGCGCAAGCGGTTCGAGCCCGTCGACCCGCAGGTGTCGGCCGAGATCACCAACCGGTTCTTCGCCGCCGCGGCCACCGGCGACCTGGACGCGCTGATGTCGATGCTCGCCCCCGACGTGGTGTGGACCGCCGACAGCGACGGAAAGGTCTCGGCCGCCCGCCGGCCGGTGTCGGGGGCTGAGCGGGTCGCCCGGCTCATCCTCGGGCTGGTCCGGCTCGCCGGTGCCGACGGCCGCGTCGAGCCGGCCACCTACAACAGCGCCCCGGCGCTGCTGCTCTACACCGGCGAACACCTCGAAGGCGTGGTCACCTTCGAGGTTGTCGACGGCCGGGTCGCCAACTTCTACGCGATGCGCAATCCGGACAAGCTCGCCGCGGTGACGGTGCCCCGCCGGATCGGCCGCTGAAGCCCCCCGCGCCTGCCGGCGAGTAGACGCCGAACCCACCATCGGTGCCCGATGCGTGCGACTTTGCGTCTGCTCGCGCGGCAGGGAAGGCTGGATCGGTGCACATCGAGCGGCTCGGCGACCTGGGCGACGCCCCGTCGGTGCTGCGCGCACTGGGCGCCGCGACCCGCCGGCTCGGTCTGGCACCACCTGCGGCCCTGATCGGTGACTGGTTCGGCTCGGCGGCGGTGATCGCCCCGACCCTGCACACCGCGGCCCTCGACCCCGGCGAGGTCTTCGACGCGCCCCCCGGCCGGCGCTGCGACGGACCGGTCGGCGGCGGGTTCTTCGGGTGTCTGTCCTACCCCGACGCCGGCGCCGACGGCGGTGCCCCGCGCATCCCGCAGGCCGCCGGCGGCTGGTCGGACACCGTGCTGCGGCGCGACCGCAGCGGCATCTGGTGGCATGAAAGCCTCACGGCGACAGTACTTCCGGAGTGGATTCGCGGCGCGCTGCGCACCCCGCCGGTCCGGCGGGAGGCATCGGTGCGCTGGGGCCAGGCCGATCGGGTCGCGCACCAACGCGGAGTGCTGGGCTGCCTGGACGCCATCGCCGACGGCGAGGTGTACCAGGCCTGCGTGTGCACCCAGTTCGCGGGCACCCTGCACGGCGATCCCGTCGACTACTTCGTCGACGCCGTGGCGCGCACCGCGCCCGCCCGTGCCGCCTACCTGGGGGGCGACTGGGGTGCGGTGGCCTCGCTGTCACCCGAACTGTTCCTGAGCCGGCACGGCGAAAGGATGCTGTCGAGCCCCATCAAGGGGACGCTGCCCGATCACGGCGACCCGGCCGCGCTGCGCGCCTCGGTCAAGGACGTCGCGGAGAACATCATGATCGTCGACCTGGTCCGCAACGACCTGGGCCGGGTGGCGCGCACCGGTTCGGTGACGGTGCCCGAACTCCTGGCGGTGCGGCCGGCGCCAGGAGTGTGGCATCTGGTCTCGACAGTGGCCGCGCAGGTGCCCACCGACGTGCCGATGTCGCGGATCCTCGCCGCGACGTTCCCGCCGGCGTCGGTCACCGGCACCCCGAAGCAACGCGCGCGTGAACTGTTGCGGGAGTGGGAGCCCAGCCGTCGCGGCGTCTATTGCGGCACCGTCGGCCTGGCCTCACCGGAGGCCGGCTGCGAACTGAACGTCGCGATCCGCACGGTGGAGTTCGGTCCCGACGGCACCGCGGTGCTCGGCGTCGGCGGCGGCATCACCGCCGACTCCGAACCGGCCCGCGAGTGGGACGAGTGCCTGGACAAGGCCGCGCCGATCGTCGGCCGATCCGGCACTCAGTCGCGGGTCCGCAGAACCGCTTCGTAGAGCTCCCGCTTCGACGGCGCGCCCGGCTGGGCGGCGACCACCTCGGCGCAGGCGTCCTTGACCCGCATGCCGGCTCCGACCAGGCGGTTCACCTCGGCAACGAGGGCGTCGAGGTCCACGGTCGGGGTGCCGCCCGCCAGCACCACGGTGATCTCACCGAGCACCCCGTCGGCCGCCCACTCGGCCAGCTCACCGAGGGTGCCCCGGACGATCTCTTCGTGTGTCTTGGTCAGTTCCCGGCACACCGCGGCCCGCCGCCCGGCACCCAGCACATCCACCGCGTCGCGCAGGCAGTCGGCCAGCCGGCGGGGCGACTCGAAGAACACACAGGTGCGTTCTTCGGCGGCCAGGCTGCCCAGCCAGGACAGCCGCGCCGAATGCTTGCGCGGCGCGAACCCCTCGAAGCAGAACCGTTCGGCGGGCAGCCCGGCCACCGCCAGCGCGGTGGTCACCGCCGACGGGCCCGGCAAGCACTGCACCGGCAGGCCGGCGTCGACACAGGCCGTCACCAGCCGGTAGCCCGGATCACTGATCATCGGCATGCCGGCATCGCTGACCAGCAGCACCGTCGCCCCGGCACGGATGTCGTCGACCAGCGCCGGCACCCGCGACGCCTCGTTCTGGTCGAACAGGCTGACCACCCGGCCCGCCATCCGCACCTCGAGCGACTGGGCCAGGGTGCGCACCCGTCGGGTGTCCTCGGCGGCGACCACGTCGGCGCTGCGCAGGGCCCGCACCAGCCGGGTCGAGGCGTCTGACGGCTGGCCGAGCGGTGTGGCGCCGATGAGCAGTCGACCGGCAGTCATGACAGACAGCCTACGATCGCTGTCGTGACCGCCGCCCCGGCCGCCGAACGCGTCGCCAGCCAGCACGCGGCTCCGGTGATCAGCCCGGGGCCGCTGGTGCCGGTCGCCGACTTCGGCCCGCTGGACCGGCTGCAGGGCTGGGCGGTGACGGCGGTGATCACCGCGCTGGCGGCGATCACCCGGTTCCTGAACCTCGGGTCCCCCACCGATGCGGGCACCCCGATCTTCGACGAGAAGCACTACGCGCCGCAGGCCTGGCAGATGGTGCACAACGGCGGCGTGGAGGACAACCCCGGCTACGGGCTGGTGGTGCATCCGCCGGTCGGCAAGCAGCTGATCGCGATCGGGGAGGCGCTGTTCGGCTACAACGGCCTGGGCTGGCGCTTCTCCGGGGCGGTGTGCGGCGTCGTGCTGGTGCTGCTGGTGGTGCGCATCACCCGGCGGATCAGCCGCTCGACGCTGATCGGCGGGGTGGCCGGGCTGCTGCTGATCGCCGACGGCGTCAGCTTCGTCACCGCGCGCACCGCGCTGCTGGACGGGTTCCTGACCGTGTTCGTGGTCGCCGCGTTCGGCGCGCTGATCGTCGACCGCGATCAGATCCGCGAGCGCATGCACCGAGCGTTCGTCGAGGGCCGCATCGACGAGACGCCGTGGGGCCCCCGGCTGGGCGTGCGGTGGTGGCGTTTCGGCGCCGGCGTGCTCCTGGGTCTGGCCTGCGCGACCAAGTGGTCGGGCCTGTACTTCGTGCTGTTCTTCGGCCTGATGACCGTCGCGTTCGACGTCGCGGCCCGCAAGCAGTACCGGGTGCCGCGGCCGTGGCTGGGTGCGCTGCGCCGCGATGTCGGACCGGCGCTGTACGCCCTGGTGTTGATCCCGTTCGGGGTGTATTTCGCGTCGTACGCGCCCTGGTTCGCCTCGGAGACCGCGATCGACCGCTACGAGGTGGGCCGGTCGATCGGTCCGGAGAGCACCCTGCCGGTGCCCGACGCGGTGCGCTCGCTGTGGCACTACACCTACGGGGTGTACCGCTTCCATTCCGGGCTGACCAACGCCGACGGCAACCATCACCCGTGGGAGTCCAAGCCGTGGGCGTGGCCGATGTCGCTGCGGCCGGTGCTGTACGCGATCGACTCGGAGAACGTGTCGGGCTGTGGCGCGCAGTCGTGTGTGAAGGCCGTGATGCTGGTCGGCACGCCGGCGTTGTGGTTCATCGCGGTGCCGGTGCTGGCCTGGGCGGTGTGGCGGGCGTTCGTCAAACGGGACTGGCGCTACGCGGTGCTGCTGGTCGGCTACAACGCCGGGTTCCTGCCGTGGTTCGCCGACATCGACCGGCAGATGTACTTCTTCTACGCCGCGACCATGGCGCCGTTCCTGGTGATGATCATCGCGTTGATCCTGGGCGACATCCTGTACAAACCGGGGCAGAACGCCGAGCGAAGAACCCTGGGCCTGCTGGTGGTCTGTTGTTACGTGGCGCTGGTGATCACCAATTTCGCCTGGCTGTATCCGATCTTGACCGGGTTGCCGATCTCCCAGTCCACCTGGAACATGCAGATCTGGCTGCCCTCCTGGCGGTAGTGGTTACGCGAGCGTGCTCCTACTGTCGTTTCGGGCGCGGATCTGCGACAGGGAATGCACGTTCGCGGGCACCCTAGAGCGGGTCGCGGGCGGCCGGACAGGACATGCAGCGCGGCCCACCGCGGCCGGTGCCCAGCTCCGAGGCCGCGATCGGCAGCACCTCGATGCCGGAGTCGGCCAGCCGGGCATTGGTTTCGGTGTTGCGCTCGTAGGCCACCACCACGCCCGGAGCCAGGGCCAGGGTGTTGTTGCCGTCGTCCCACTGCTCGCGCTCGGCGGTGACCGGGTCCAGCCCGGTGTCGATGACGCGCAGCTTGCCGATCCCCATCGCGTCGGCGGCGGCGTCGACGAACGGCGCGGCCCCGTCGATCTTCACCCCCGACCCGGTCTGGCGAATCGTGAACGCGGTCAACGTGTCCACGATGTTCGGGTACATCACCACCGCGTCGGTGTCGACCATCGTGCACACGGTGTCCAGATGCATCTGGGCCCGCTCCTGGGCGATCGGCACCGCCAGCACGCTGTGGGCGAGCCCGTCGTCGAACAGGCTGCGGGCCAGCGCCTCTGCACCGGCGGGGGTGGTGCGCTCCCCCACCCCCACGGCCAGCACGCCGGGCCCCAGCAGCAGCACGTCGCCGCCTTCGACCGGCGCCGAGCGCGACTCGTAGGCCCGCCGGGTGCCGAGAAAACGCGGGTGGTGGGCGTAGATCAGATCGGTCAGCGACGTCTCCCTGGCGCGGGCGGGCAGGGCCAGCGAGGTGATCGCCACCCGCGGCCCGATCCAGAACGACGAGTCGCGGGCGAACAGCAGGTTGGGCAGCGGGTCGATGACGAAGTCGCCGCCGTGATGCATCCGCCGCACCAGCGACAACTCGTTCTCCCCGAACGACAACTCGTCGAAGGTCATCCCGGCGGTCAGCACGTGCGCCAGCGACGGCGCATCGAGGGTGCGCAGATAGGCCGACAGTTCCTGAGCCAGCGGCAGTCCGAGACGGCGCGAGTCGACTGCCGCGGAGATGCCGTGCATGCGGGCGGCTCCGCTGTGGGCCAGCGCCTCGGTCAGCAGATCGCCGAGCAGCAGCACCTCCACCCCGCGCGAGCGCAGCAGCGCGGCGAACGCGTCGTGCTCCTCCTGGGCCTTGGCCACCCAGGGCAGCCCGTCGAACAACAACGTGTCGTTGTTGCGCGGGGTCAGCCGCTGCAGCTCCGGTCCGGGGCGGTGCAGGATGACCACCCGCAGCGTCCCGACCTCCGAATCGCATCCCAACACAGCGTCTGCCACAGGTAGCACGGTAACCCCGACCGGCACCTCAACTATGGTTCAGCTCATGGACGGGGCGCACGAGCTCACTCCGGGCGAGATGTCGGCGCGCAGCGGCGTGGCGATCTCGGCACTGCACTTCTACGAGCGCGAAGGCCTGATCACCAGCCGGCGCACCGGCGGCAACCAACGCCGCTACACCCGCGACATGCTGCGCCGCGTCGCCTTCATCAAGATGTCCCAGCGCCTCGGCATCCCGCTCACCCGGATCCGCGACGCGATGGCCGCCCTGCCCGACGACCATGTCCCCACCAGCAAGGACTGGGCGCAGCTGTCGGCGACCTGGCGGGACGACCTGGACGAGCGCATCCTGCGCCTGCAACGGTTGCGCGACAACCTCACCGGCTGCATCGGATGCGGCTGCCTGAGCCTGAAGGCGTGCGCACTGACCAACCCCGGGGACGTCCTCGCCGAGCACGGACCCGGCGCCGTCCGGCTCCGATGATTCGAACGCCTGTGCGATAGACTGCGGGCATGCAGCAGGCCCTGCAAAGCTCTCTGTTCGACCACTCCGAGCGCCGTGATCTCGGCAACGGTGCGTGGTTGGAGATCCGGTCCGGCTGGCTGTCCCAGGACGGCGCCGCCGGTGACGACACCCTGTTCGACGAGCTGCGCGACACCGTCCCCTGGCGCGCCGAACGCCGCCAGATGTACGACCGCACGCTCGACGTCCCCCGCCTGGTCAGCTTCGTCGACTTCCGCGCCGACGCCGCGGTTGCGCCCCACCCGCGCCTCAAGCAGCTCAGGCGGCGCCTCAACGACGCCTACGCCGGCGAACTCGGCGAGCCGTTCGTGACGGCGGGGCTGTGCCTGTACCGCGACGGCGATGACAGCGTCGCCTGGCACGGCGACAACGTCGGGCGCAGCAGCACCGAGGACACCATGGTGGCCATCGTCAGCCTCGGCGCGGCAAGGGTTTTCGCATTGCGGCCGCGCGGCGGCGGGACGTCGCTACGGTTGCGGCACGGGCACGGCGACCTGTTGGTGATGGGCGGTTCCTGCCAACGCACGTGGGAGCATTCGATCCCCAAGACGGCGCGGCCGACCGGAGCTCGCATCAGCATCCAGTTCCGTGCGCACGACGTGCGCTGAGCTAACCCCGGACCAGGTCGACGGCCTGGGTGACGAGATCGCGGGCGCGTTCGGTGTCGACCTGGGCCGGCGGCTGGTCGGGGATCACCATCGGGTTCGCGGTCACGATCACGATGAAGTTGCCGAAGTTCGCGACGTAGTTGAACAACGCGCCGGTGCGCGGGGCGTCGGCGGTGCCGGTCTGCAGGACGCGCCGGGTCCCGACGGTGTGCACGCCGTCGATGTGCGGGGCCTCGACGACCTCGACGAGCCCGCGGATCCCGGCCCCGGCGAAGGTCACCTTCTGGCACTGCTCGGTGGGGGACTCGACCGGCACCGGCGCCGAGGTCTCCACCGCGATCACGATGTAACGCACCCCTTCACCCTCGGCGGTGGTGGCGGCCATGTTGCCTTTGACGTCCGGCGGAAAGGCCTGTTCGTTGACGGATTCGCCGCACTCGGGCGGGTCGAAGGTCAGCCCCGGGGGCAGCGGCTGCGGGGCGAACAGGCGTGGGTCGACGGCCGCCGGGCCGACCGTGCTGACGGTGAACGGCGCACCGAACGAGTCCTCGACCCCGGACACGTTGGCGATATCGGCGTCGGCCAGATCGGGTTGTCCTGCCGTGCACGCCGCCAGCAGCGCCACGCAGGCGCCGAGCGCCGGCGCGGCCAGCTTCGGGTTCGACATCGCCGCCAATGTACCCGCGCCCGGGCGCTCACCCGCGCAGCGTCGCCACGGTTTCGACCAGCAGATCGGCCGCGAATTGCGCATCGAGCACCGGGTGGGGTGATCCGGGGTCGGTGACCAGCGCTACGAAGCAGACGTGGCCCCCGAGATGGGCGATGAACGTGTCTGCGTCCGAACGGGTCTCGGTGCCGCCTTCGACGACCGTGACGGCGGAGGTGGCCATCCCGACGGTGTCGGCGGCCACGATCCCGGGGGCGGGCAGCGCGGTGACGGTGGCGGTGGTGTGACCCGCAGCCGCGGTCCAGCGTCGACAGTCGGCTTCCAGACCGGGCCCGGGCGGCACGGCGTCGGGGAGCCCGGCTGCGACGACGGCGTAGACGATCCCGCCCGGTCCGGACGCCGACCAGCCGTGCGCCGAGGCCGGATCCACCGCGGGGTCGGCGAGTTCGCGGCACTGGGGCGGTTGGGATCGGGCGGCGGCATCGAGGCCCCACACCGCGATCGGTGCGGGCGGGCCGGTGTAGTCGACGACCTCGTAGCCGGCCGGCAACGCGTCGCGGGCCCGGTCGATGCGCGCGGGGTTGACCACCGCGGCCTGCGCCGGGGTCGACGGGCTCGGCGGCGGCTCAGCCGGCTGGGTGCATGCGGCGCACAGCAATGCCAGCACAACCGGTGCGGACAGCCTCACGGGCCGTTGATACCACGGGTGCGCCGCGGCGGCGGCGCGACGCTCAGGCGGGCTGCACCTCTGGCGCAATGGGTTCGGCGAGCGAGCGAATTCCGTCGCCCATCACCGACCCCCAACCCGGCAGGCCGGTCCTGCGATTTTGCTCCCAGGTTTTCACCGCCATCCCAGGTTTGGGCAAATCACCTGCAAGAAAGGTGCACGGAGTTGGGCGTCTCCGTCGGATATCTGTGTTCGCTGCGGCTATGCTGCGCTGCGATCGGTCTTTACAGTCGGGCACAGGGCCGCGCCCAGCGCGGGGGGACGAACAAGGAGACGACATGACCACCATGCGGGCGGGCGCCATCGCCATCGCCGCCGTTGCACTCGGAATCGGCGTATCCGCCTGCGGGTCAGACACCGCGACCGAGGAGTCGGCCTCGACGACCAGCGAGATCGCGACCACCACCGAGGCCGCGCCGTCGTCGCCGCAGGCAGGTCCGGCGGCGGGCCCGAAGATGACCATCGCCGACTACGTCGCCGAGAACGACATCACCCAGACCACGGTGCTGCCCGGCGACCCGGGTGCACCCGCTGTGACCCTGCCCTTCGCGCAAGGCTGGGAACCCCTCGAACCCCTGCCCGAGGGCGCCTACGACGCGATGGTGTTCACCGCCGGCCCGGACACCGACGACCCGCCCACGCTGATCGCCAGGATGTGGAAGCTGACCGGGGACGTGGACCAGGCCAAGGTGATCGAGTACGCCGCCGGTGAGATGCAGAACCTGCCCGGATTCCAGGGCCCGGAGACCGGCCAGCCCAGCAATCTGGCCGGATTCGACGCGACCCAGACCGGCGGCTTCTACACCCGCGACGGCATGACCCGGATGATGGCGCAGAAGACGGTGGTGATCCCGGCCGAGGACGGCATCTTCGTCCTGCAGCTCACCGGGGACGGCACCGAGGACCAGGCCTATCCGGTGATGGACGCCACCGCGGTGATCGACGAGCAGGCCACGATCGTCCCCTGAGCACTCAGGCCCGCGAGATCCGCGACGCCTCGTCGACCTGCGCCCGGGTCGGACGGACACCGGTGTAGCGCTCGAACTGTTCGGCCGCCTGCCGGGCGATCACCTCGGCGCCGGTGATGACGTCGACGCCGGCCGCGCGCGCCGCGGTGATCAGCGGTGTCTCCGACGGCATCGCGACCACGTCGAACACCGTGCCGGCGCGGGCGATCGCGTCTGCGCTGTAGGCCATGTCGTGTTCCTCACCGCCGCCGGCCATTCCGATGGGTGTCACGTTGACGAGAATGTCGGCCGTACCGGGACACGGCCCGGCGGTGTCGGCCGCGAGGTCGTAGCCGAGCCGGTCGGCCAGCGCCCGCCCGGCGTGCCGGTTGCGGGCCACCACGGTGCCGGTCCGGAAACCGTGGTCTGCGAACGCCGCCCCGACCGCCGAGGCCATCCCACCGCTGCCCCGGATCAGCACCGACTGCTGCGGGTTCAGACCGTGCTCGTCGACGAGCTGCTGCACGGCCAGGTAGTCGGTGTTGGAGGCGATCAGCCTGCCGTCGTCGTTGACGATCGTGTTGACCGACTGCAGGCTCGCCGCCGAGGGCTCCACCGCGTCGACGAGGCCGAGGACGTCCTCCTTGAACGGCATCGACACCGAGCATCCGCGGATCCCGAGCGCGCGCACCCCGCCGACTGCCGCGCCGATGTCGGTGGTGGTGAACGCCTTGTACAGGAAGTCCAGCCCCAGCACCTCATAGAGGTGGTTGTGGAAGCGGGTGCCGATGTTGCTGGGCCGGCGCGCCAGCGAGATGCACAGCCTGGTGTCCTTGCTCAGCGGCGGCCGGCTCATCCGACCGCCCGGATGACCTGGCGCGCCATCCCACGCAACTGCCTGGCCAGGTCGGGGCTGATCTTCAGGTCACCGGCCCCGGGCACGTCGATGACGGTGGTGACCACGCCGAGATCGTCACGGCGCCACCTGGCGCCGAATCTGTCCAGGATCGCGCGCATCGGCTGGTTGTCGGTGAGCACCCGGGCGGTGAAGCGCTGCACCCCGTCGTATCCGGCGGCCACCGACACCGCGTCCATCAGGAAGCTGCCGATGCCCCGGCCCTGGTAGTCGTCGCCGACGATGAACGCGATCTCGGCTTCGGTCGGATCCTCGGAGTTGCGGACGAACCGGGCGTCGGCGACCACCGGACCGTCGGGTCCGTCGGTCAGGACGAGCACGAAGTGGTCGAGGTAGTCGACCTCGAACAGGTAGGCCATCAACCGTTTCGAGGGGGTGCGCACGGACTGGAAACGACGGTAGAGCGTCTCGCCGGAGAACTCGACGGGCCCGTTGACGGTGCGTTCGTTGTCCCCGGGCAGCACGGGGCGCAGGTACAGGACCGTGCCGTCGCCGACGCGGACCGGAATCGGGGTGATGAACGCCGCCAACCGCTGACGCGCGGTGCGCACCAGCCGGTCGACCATTCCGGGGATCTCGAGCATGGTGGCGAAGGCTTCCCGCCCGCCGACCCAGCCGGTCAGCGCGTCGGTCGCGACCACCGTCGCGGTGCGGGGCGCGTCGCGCAGCAGCGCGATCTCACCGAGGATCAAGCCGGGCGCGAGCTCGACGACGGTGTCGTGGCCGTCGTCGCCGGCGTGGGTGACCTCGGCCCGTCCGGATCCGATCAGCAGGAACGACACCGCGAGCTCACCCTGCTGCATCAGCACCTGCCCGGGCGCGGCGGACAGCGGCCGCAGTTGCGCGGCCAGCGCGACGAGCGCCTCGACCGGGATCCCGGCGAAGACGTTCAACCGGGCGAGGTCGTCGGCTCGGACAGCGGTCAGGCCGGACACGAACTGAGGCTACGGCGGGCTGCGCAGGTCGGGCAAGGTAATCCGGGTGTCACCGATGGGCTCGGGTGACCTGGATCGCCCCGGCCTCGAGCGAAGGACTCGCCGGCTGGTCGCTACCATCCGCGGGAGACCACCGAGGAGAGGAAGCGACCCAGTGCGCACCCTGATGACCGGATTCGACGCGGACGGTAAGTCCTGCGTCCTCAGCCAGGACGATCTGACGTTGGATCAGCTCGCGCCCGGCTTCGCCATGGGCATTCCGTTCGCCACCACGGCCAGCCCGCCCCCTGCGCGGGCCGGCGGATCGGCCCCGTTGATCGACCAGGGCATCGCGCCGGGGCTGGTGCGGTGGATGGTCGTCGAGTTGGGGCCCGACTCCGAGACCCCGATGCATCACACCGACACCCTCGATCTGCAGACGGTGCTGTCCGGCAGCGTCGACCTGGTTCTCGACGACGGCGCCCACCGCCTGGAGGCCGGCGATCTCGCGGTGCTCACCGGGGTCGACCACGCGTGGCGGGCCGGCCCCGAGGGCGCCCGGCTCAGCGCGGTGCTGGTGGGAACTCCCCCGCCGACGCAGTAGAACGCCTGCACGCCGATCGGCGTTCTCCCCCCAAGCGGCGTCGGGTCGGCCAGAATGTCAGCGTTCGCTTCAGTGACACCGGGTCCCGACCGAGGGAGTTGACCGTGACCGAATCACCTGCCGCGCATCACCTGCACCGTGACCTGTCGATCGACCAGCGGCATGCGCTCATGACGGCAGCCACCCGGCTGGAGGAGGAGTTCGCCGGCCACATCGGGCGCGAGACCGTCGACCTGTTTCTGCGTTCGTCCTACGACCAGTTCTCCGACCACGCCAAGGTCCCGAACTTCCTTCCGCTGCTGGCCGAGCGGTTCACCCGTCAGCGCCTGAACGCCCTGGCCAGGGTGGAGGGCAAACTCGCCGACGGGCGGCCCACGGTGCTGTTCCTGTGCACCCATAACGCCGGGCGCTCCCAGATGGCTCTCGGGTTCCTGACCGAGCTCGCCGGCGCCGATGCCGTCGGCTGGTCCGGCGGTTCCGAACCCGGGCACGAGATCAATCCGGCGGCGATCGAGGCGATGGCCGAAGTCGGCATCGACATCACCGGTGAGTTCCCGAAGCCGTGGACCGACGAGATCGTGCAGGCCGCCGACGTCGTGGTCACCATGGGCTGCGGCGACAGCTGCCCGGTGTTTCCTGGGAAGCGCTACGAGAACTGGGAGCTCGCCGATCCCGCCGGCCAGCCGGTCGAGGCCGTCCGGGCGGTCCGCGACGACATCGAGCAGCGGGTGCGGCAGCTGCTGGCCGACCTCGGGGTGACAGTGCGGTCCTGACACTAACCTGCGGTGCCACGCGCAAGCAGGGCCGCGCCCATCCCCATGAGGCCCACGTTGCGCACGGCACTGCCGACGGTCTGCGCCAATTCGGGGACCGGCAACGCACTGAACACGAGATTCAGCAACACACCGGTGAGGAACGTGAACACCGCCGCCCGGGGCAGGACGTGGGCCCGCCAGGATGCGGCGGCGAACAGTGCCCCACCCAGGATCATCAGCCCACCGTGCACCGTGTAGGTGGCGCCCAGCCTCTGCCACAGCGCGGCGTAGTCGGGAATCTCGTCGACGAGGGCATACAGGGTCGTGAAACTGAAATAGACGAAGGACGCTCCGTAGAGCAGAGCGCCGGAAAGCATGACCCAGCCGGCCCGTGGTCGTTGCACGGCGTACAAACCGACCATCAGGAACGGCATCAGCGCAAAGGCGATGTAGTTCAGCCAGAGCTGACCGGCGGAGAATCCCCCAGCCGTCCATTCCAGGACATCGGAGAACAGATGCAGGCCGGGAGCCACCACGGCAGTGGCACCGATCAGCTGCCGAAGCGGTTGCTCCACGCGCAGGTTCCCGCCGGGCGCAATCAGTTCTGGCTGCAGCAGTTCGGGTCGAGCACCACACACAGCGCGCCGAGGGCGTCGAGGTGCGGGCGGTGCCAGACGTTCATCCCGCGACGCTGCGAGCACACCAGCCCGGCACGGCGGAGCTGACTGACGTGGTGGCTGACGGTGGACTCGGTCAGCCCCAGCGCGCGTGCCAGCTCGCCGCTGTTCTGCTCGCCGGATCGTGAGCTGAGCAGGTGCGACATGATCTTCACCCGCGCCGGGTCGGCGAGAGCCTTGAGCCGAAGCGCCACCTGCAGGGCGTCGGCGTCGCTCATCGGTCCTGCGGCAACCGGTGCACAGCACACGGGTGCGGAGATGTCGACGGTCGGCAGGGCTTTCGGCATGACCGAAGTCTGCCAGGTTTCTTGACATATATCCAAGAGGTGGCATGATCTGAACCAGCACTTCGATATATGTCTCACAGGTTCTGAAGGAGTGACCCATGTCCCGAGTCCAGCTGGCCCTCAACGTCGACGATCTCGACCAGGCGATCGCGTTCTACTCCACGCTGTTCAACACCCCGCCGGCCAAGGTGAAGCCGGGCTACGCCAACTTCGCCGTCGCCGAGCCCGCACTGAAGCTGGTCCTGCTGGAGAACCCCGGCCAGGGCGGAACGCTGAACCACCTCGGCGTGGAAGTCGAGTCGAGCGAACAGGTACACGCCGAGATCGCCCGGCTCGCCGCGGGGGGCATGTTCACCGAAGAGGAGATCGGCACCACCTGCTGCTTCGCCACCCAGGACAAGGTGTGGGTGAGCGGCCCGGGCGGCGAGAAATGGGAGGTGTACACGGTTCTCGCCGACTCGGACACCTTCGGCGCCGGCCCCCGGCGCACCGACGAGGGGGCCGCTACCGGCGATGTGTGCTGCGGCGGCGCGGTCGAGGATGCCACCGCCGGCTGCTGCTGACGCGCCCCGAAGCGGCCGGCGTTCACCTGGCGTTCGTTTGACCGCTGATTCGACATGGATCAATATTGATGAATGTCGAAGTCAGACCTCGGGCTGAATGCCGGGTGCGCCTACGCACCGCTGGTCCGCGAACCCCTCTCCCCCGCGGCCGCCGTCGAGGTGGCACGCAAGCTCAAGGCGCTGGCCGACCCGGTCCGGCTGCGGCTGTTCAGCCTGGTGGCCAGCCACGCCGGCGGCGAAGCCTGCGTGTGCGACATCTCGGCGGGCCTCGACGTCAAACAGCCGACCATCTCGCACCACCTCAAGGTGCTGCGCGAAGCCGGGCTCCTGACCTCGCAGCGCCGCGCCTCGTGGGTGTACTACTCGGTGACGCCCGACGCGCTGCAGTCCCTGATCTCGATCCTCGAGACCACCGACGACGGAGCACTGACATGAGCTCGGACACCACCGCTACCACCGATTCGGCTGTCGTGGAGAAGCTTTCGCTACTCGACCGCTTCCTGCCGGTGTGGATCGGCCTGGCGATGGCCGCGGGCCTGCTGCTCGGCAGAATGGTGCCCGGCCTGAACACCGCGCTCGACAGCATCCAGATCGACGGCATCTCGCTGCCGATCGCGCTGGGCCTGCTGATCATGATGTACCCGGTGCTGGCCAAGGTGCGCTACGACCGCCTCGACACCGTCACCGGCGACCGCAAGCTGCTGGTCAGCTCGCTGCTGCTGAACTGGGTCTTCGGACCCGCACTGATGTTCGCGCTGGCCTGGCTGATGCTTCCCGACCTGCCCGAATACCGCACCGGACTGATCATCGTCGGCCTGGCCCGCTGCATCGCCATGGTGATCATCTGGAACGACCTGGCCTGCGGAGACCGCGAGGCCGCCGCCGTGCTCGTGGCACTGAACTCGATCTTCCAGGTCGTCATGTTCGCCGTGCTCGGCTGGTTCTACCTGTCGGTGCTGCCCGGCTGGCTCGGGCTCGAACAGACCACCATCGACACCTCACCCTGGCAGATCGCCAAGTCGGTACTCATCTTCCTGGGCATCCCGCTGCTGGCGGGCTACCTGTCCCGGCGGCTGGGCGAGCGGACCAAGGGCCGCGAATGGTACGAGAGCAGATTCCTGCCCCGGATCGGGCCGTGGGCGCTGTACGGACTGTTGTTCACCATCGTCATCCTCTTCGCCCTGCAGGGTGAGCAGATCACCAGCAGGCCTTGGGATGTCGCCCGGATCGCGCTGCCGCTGCTGGCCTACTTCGCGATCATGTGGGGCGGCGGCTACCTACTGGGCGCAGCACTGAAGCTGGGCTACGAGCGCACCACCACGCTGGCGTTCACCGCGGCCGGCAACAACTTCGAGCTCGCCATCGCGGTCGCCATCGCCACCTACGGCGCCACCTCCGGCCAGGCGCTCGCCGGCGTCGTCGGACCGCTGATCGAGGTCCCGGTGCTCGTCGCGCTGGTCTACGTCTCCCTGGCGCTACGGAACCGGTTCAGGATCCACACGTCGCAACACATCCCCGACCCCGCCCGCTCACCACAGGAGTAGACCATGCCCGACAGCCCCGCCTCGCTGAGGCAATACGCCCGCCCCGACCTGTCCATCGACCAACAGCACGCACTGCTGACCGCCGCCACCCGGCTGCAACGCGAGTTCGACGGCACTTTCGGCGTGGAGACGATCGAACGGTTCCTGAACTCCTCCTACGACCAATTCGCTACTCGCGCATCGATCCCGAACTTCCTGCCGCTGCTGGCCGAGCGGTTCGCCCGCCAGCGCCTGAACGCGCTGGCCCGGGTGGAGGGCAAGGTGACCGACACCCGGCCCACCGTGCTGTTCCTGTGCACCCACAACGCCGGCCGGTCCCAGATGGCCCTCGGCTTCTTCGCCGACCTCGCCGGCGACAACGGGGTCGCCTGGTCCGGCGGTTCCGAACCGGGCACCGAGGTCAACCCGTCGGCGATCGAGGCGATGGCCGAGGTGGGCATCGACATCACCGGCGAGTTCCCCAAGCCGTGGACCGACGAGATCGTGCAGGCCGCCGACGTCGTGGTCACCATGGGGTGTGGGGACGCCTGCCCGATCTTCCCCGGCAAGCGCTACGAGAACTGGGAGCTGCCCGACCCGGCCGGCCAGTCCGTCGACGCGGTGCGGCCGATCCGCGACGACATCGAGGAGCGGGTGCGACGGCTGCTGGCCGATCTGCAGGTCGAGGTGAAGCGCTGACCGGGGGGCCGCCGTCGGTGCTGTTCGTCTGCGTGAAGAACAGCGGCAAATCACAGATGGCGGCGGGCCTGATGGGCAAGCTGGCCGGCGACCGGGTCCGGGTGCACTCCGCGGGAACGAAACCCGGTGACGCGCTCAACGCGCAGTCGGCGGCGTCGCTGGCCGAAGTCGGCATCGACATCTCCGGTGAGGCCCCCAAACCGATCGATCCGGACGTGCTCGCCAACGTCGACTACGTCGTCACCCTCGGTCGCGAGGCGCACGTCGAACCGGTACCCGGGCCCCGGTTCGAGACGTGGGACACCGACGAGCCCTCCGAGCGGGGCATCGAGGGCAGCGAACGGATGCGGCTGATCCGCGAGGACATCGCCGCCCGGGTCGCCGACCTGTTCGCCAGGATGCAGCCGGGCTGATGTCATGGGGTGCATGGCGGGCGCAGCCGCGCCGACACACTGCCGAAATGAGTGGAGCTAAGGGGAATCGAACCCCTGACCTACTCGATGCGAACGAGTCGCGCTACCAACTGCGCCATAGCCCCTGATACCGCTAAGCAGGCTACCAGCCCCGGCGACCCCTACCGAAATCGCGAGGCAGTACCCGGCCGCCAGCCGCTACTGGCCCGCGGCGCGCGGCAGATCGAAGTGCCGCGCGAAGGCGACCTCCTCGAGGTGCTCGAACTCGGGATCCTCGTCGTCGATCTCCAGCACCGCCGCCCCGGGCCGGCGCAACCGCGACGGGGTGACGTCGAACTCGTGGTCGGCGGTGTTCTCCACGCCGAGCCGGGACCGGGCCATCCGCTGCGCGCGGCGCCGGCGCAACTGCTCCTCGATGCGGGTCTGGCGGCGCAGGTAGGCCAGGTACAGGGCCGCCACGACGCCCACCGAGCCACACACCCACCACATCGTCGACGACCAGGTGAACGCCGCGACCGCGCTGGTCAGCACCAGTACCGCCATCACGGTCAGGGTGCGCGCCCGGAACCGGTACTTGCGGGCCGTCACCGCGGCGGCGGTACTCGACTCGTGGCGGCGCCGCCGCGAGGCGCTGATCGAGTCGGCGATGCGCAGGTCGGCCTCCGACGGGGCCTCGATTCCGGCGGAGTCGTCGACGTATTCGTACTCGTCCTCGTCGTCGGCGTCGCCTTCGTCGGTCTCGTACTCGTCGGCCGCGTCGTCGGCGTCATAACCGTCGCCGGCGGCGGGCTCGTCGTAGTCCAGGGTCGGCTGCTCGGGTTCGACGCCGGCAACCGGCTCCGCTGCGGGTTCCTCGACGGGTTCCTCGATGGGCTCGCCGGCGGGTGCCGCGGTCGCGACCGGCAGCGGCTCGGACGCTTCGGCGAACTCGGGGTCCTCCACGACGTCGACGTCGAGATAGTCGGACTCCTCGGCGGCCTTCGTCTCGGCGGCGAACATGACCACCGCGCGCGTCGGCGTCTCGTCGGCCTCGTCGCGTTCGTCGTCGAGGTCCTCGTCGGCGGGGCGCCAGTCCGGATCGCTGCGATGCCCGGCCGC
>NZ_JBSWXU010000079.1:0-24186 GCF_056160785.1 Mycobacterium sp. ABE4_509
GCGGTGGCCCAGCCGGCCCCCGCCGCCGCGACGCGCAGGTGGTCCAGCGCGGCGCCGCAGCTGATCAGCGTCTCGCGGCCGGTGCGGTCGGTGTCGACGAGCCGGTCCGGGTCGATGAACAGGTGGAGCCGGCCGCGCTCGAGCTCCCAGCGCCACGGCTGGCAGTTGTGAAAAGACGGCGCCCGGCAGGCCAGCTGGACGACGGCGTCGATCGTCTCTGCAGGCACCGGTGCGGTGGGCACGATCGACCTCCCTGTGAGCGTCCGACAGCCCGTGGCCACCGGTCGGCGACGGGCGTAGGCGTGATGACGGCGTCAGCCACGGTATCGCGCGCTGCGCGGGGCCCGGTGGACGGTGGGCTCGGGCCGCCCGGATCACGCCCTTCGACGTTACAGTCCGATCTCCGAGTGATGCGTGATGAATCCGTAGTCATTCGGCGACCCGTTTGTTACTGTCCGGTAGTGATCCGGGCTGGGGCGCTGTCTGTCATCCTTTCCGCTTCCATTGTCATCGGTTGTCTCTCAACTGGTTTGGCGCGCGCAGATGACTGGTATCCGTTCTACAACGAGGACGAGTACACCGCTTTCTACACCCCACCGAATCCGTTGCCGGACGTCGCGCCCGGCGATCTGGTTCGCAGTGAGCCGTCGAGGCTGGTCCTCGAGCCCTCCGGTCAACTCGGAGCCATCCAGGCTTCCGGGACGCGGATCATGTATCGCAGCACCGACGCCCACGGCAAACCGAACGTGGTGACCGGAACCTACTTCGAGCCGTTCGCGCCCTGGCCCGGTCAGGGGCCCCGACCGCTGATCGTCTACGGCCCGGGCACCCAGGGGCAAGGCGATCAGTGCGCGCCGTCGCGGCAGTTCAACCAGGGCATCCACTGGTCGCCCTACCTGGACATCATGCTGAACTACGAGATGGGATTCGTCGAGACCCTGGTCCGTCGCGGGTTCGCCATCGTCATGACCGACTACGAGGGCCTGGGCACCATCGGCGTGACGCACACCTACGTCAACCGCCTGTCTCAGGGACAGGCCATGCTCGACGCGGCGCGGGCAGCTCGGCACCTGCCGGACACATCGCTGGTTCCCGGCGGCCCAGTGGCGTTCTGGGGATACTCGCAGGGCGGCGGCGCGGCGGCCTCGGCTGCCGAGCTGGCGCCCGCCTACGCCCCCGAACTCGACATCGTGGGCACCTACGCCGGCGCCCCACCTGCCGACCTCGCCGCGTTGTTGCCCTACGCCGACGGGAGCGCGCTGGTCGGGGTCATCGGCTACGCGCTGAACAGCGTCATGCAGTCCTACCCGGAAGCCGAGCCGCGGATCCGGGCGCTGCTGACGCCGCGCGGCCAGGACTTCGTCGCCAAGACCAAGGACCAGTGCGTCGGGGAGTCGGTGGTGAAGTTCATGTTCCGGCACCTGCAGCCGTACTTCAATCATCCGATTCAAGAGTTGTTGGCAGATCCGCAGTTCCGGGGTTTGCTCGATCTGCAGAAGCTCGGCACCCTCAAGCCCAATGCGCCCGTACTGATCAACAGCAACCGGTTCGACCCACTGGTGCCCTACGTGCCCGCCGTCCAACTCGGCCGGGACTGGTGCGCCAAAGGCAGCGACATCGAGTTCCGCACCAACGAAGGCCCGCCGATATTCAACAAGCTCGTCATCAACCACGCGCTGCCGATGGTGGTCGACGGGGAGCCGGCGATGCAGTGGATCGCCGATCGATTCAACGGGTTGCCGACGACACCGAACTGCGGAGGGTTCTAGGCGAGAGGCGGCAGAGAGCACAGCACGCCGGGCGGCATGGTCTGCGGGCTGTCGTGTTCTTGTGGAGCCTAGGAGATTCGAACTCCTGACATCTGCCTTGCAAAGGCAGCGCTCTACCAACTGAGCTAAGGCCCCTGATGGTGATCAGGAAGGCACATCGGCCCGGCGGTCCGGCAGGCTGTGCCACACCTCAGGCCCATGCTGGGTCCGCCACACGATCGCCCCGGCCAGCGCTGCGGCGATCGCCGCGAACACCAGCACCTGCTTCATCGGATGGGAACCTTTCCGTGGGGCTAGGAGGACTCGAACCTCCGACCTCTTCGTTATCAGCGAAGCGCTCTAACCGCCTGAGCTATAGCCCCGTGAACCACACGGGCCGAGCGACGAGATTACCGTACGGTGCGGCAGTCTCCCAAACTCGATGCCCGCCCGGTCAATCGCGATCGGCGAGGGTGACCTCGACACCGCCGACCAGGTCGGTGGTCAGGTTGTAGATGAAGGCCCCGATGGTGGCCGCCGCGCTCAGCAGCACGATGTTGACCAGCCCGATCAGCGCCGCACCGCCGAAGATGGTGCCACTGGACACCAACTCCCCGCCGGACGCACCGCTGGCGCTGGTCAGCAGGTCACCGACGTTGCTGTTCAGCTTGGTCCACACACCCATACCGCCGAGCACCAGGTACAGGAACGCCACCGCGATCATCCACACGAAGAACAGCGCCACCGACAGCAGCAGCGACACCTTCAGCGTGCTCCACGGATCGATCCGCCGGATCTGCATGCTGGCCCGTACCGGACCGGTGTGCTGACGGGTCGACACCTGCACGGCCTTCGCCGGCTGCTGCGGTCGGCTCGGCTGCTCGCCCTGCGGGCGTTCGGCGGCGGGTTTGCGCTGCTGGGGAGGCCGCGGCGGCCCGGACAGGTCCGGCAGCTCACTGGCGTACTTGGCGTTCTCCGGCCGGGCACCCTGATCGGGCCGGGCGCCCTGCTCCGGCCGGCCACCCTGCTCGGGCCGCACGACGTCGGTGCGCTCGTTGCGGCCGGGCGGAGTGGGCTCGGGGGTCGAACCGCCGGAGATGAACCGGTTCAGCCGGGCGTCGAGACCCTGCTGACCACTGCTTCGGCCGCCCTCGGCCGATTGCCCCTCCGGCTGCTGCTGACGGGCCCGGGCGCCCCGCTGCCACGGCGGCACATCGCCGTGATCGGCGACGTTCGCCGGCGCCGACCCCGACTGCCCGGTACCGCCATGCGTCGCGGAGCCCCCCGACGAACCTGCGTCATGAGCAGAACCCGGCTCATTGGGTGAGCTCACCTACGACTCCTCACTGGTCAGTCGCTCCCGGGATCGGTGTTGACCTCGTCTGTACTGTCACCGGCTTCGGCGTTTCGGGCGATCGCGATAAGTGTGTCGCCCTCGCCCAGGTTCATCAAGCGAACGCCCTTGGTCTGGCGCCCCGCCTTGCGGACCTGTCGCGCGCCCGTCCGGATGACCCCACCACCGGAGGTGATGGCGTAGAGCTCGGTGTCATCGTCGACGATCAACGCTCCGACCAGAGTGCCACGTCGGCGGTCGAACTGGATGGTCAGGACACCCTTTCCACCTCGGCCCTGCACCGGATACTCCTCGATCGCGGTCCGCTTGGCGTACCCGCCCGACGTCGCCACCAGCAGATATGTGTCGGCGCGCACCACGTTGAGCGACAACAACGCGTCATCGGTGTTGAACCTCATGCCCTGCACACCGGAGGTGGCCCGGCCCATCGGACGCAGCACCTCGTCGGTCGCCGAGAACCGGATCGACTGGCCCTTCGCCGAGACCAGCAGCAGATCGTCGTCGGAGGCACACAGCACCGCGCCCACCAGCTCGTCACCGTCGCGCAGGTTCACCGCGACGATCCCGCCGGAGCGGTTCGAGTCGAAGTCGACCAGCCGCGACTTCTTCACCAGACCGTTGCGGGTCGCCAGCACCAGGTACGACGCATCCTCGTAGTTCTTGATCTGGATGACCTGGGCGATGCGTTCCTCGGGCTGGAAGGCCAACAGGTTCGCGACGTGCTGGCCCCGGGCCGTGCGCGAAGCCTCCGGCAGGTCGTAGGCCTTGGCCCGGTACACCCGGCCCTGCGTGGTGAAGAACAGGATCCAGTCGTGGGTGGAGCAGACGAAGAAGTGGTTGACGATGTCGTCCTGCTTGAGGCCGGCACCCTGCACCCCCTTGCCGCCCCGCTTCTGGCTGCGGTACAGGTCGGTCTTGGTGCGTTTGGCGTAGCCCGTCTCGGTGATCGTGACCACGACGTCCTCGCGGGCGATCAGATCCTCGTCGGCCACCTCACCGTCGGCGGCCACGATGCGGGTGCGCCGGGCGTCGCCGTGCTTGTCGACGATCTCGGCGAGCTCGTCGTGCACGATGGCGCGCTGGCGTTCCGGCTTGGCCAGGATGTCCTCGAGGTCGGCGATCTCGGCCTCGATCTTGGCCAGATCGTCGATGATGCGCTGGCGCTCCAGGGCGGCGAGGCGCCGCAACTGCATGTCCAGGATGGCCTGCGCCTGGATCTCGTCGACGTCGAGCAGCTCCATCAGGCCGGTCCGGGCGACGTCGGCGCTTTCCGAGGCCCGGATCAACGCGATCACCTCGTCGAGCGCGTCGAGCGCCTTGACCAGACCGCGCAGGATGTGGGCCCGTTCGTTGGCCTTGCGCAACCGGTAGGTGGTGCGCCGCACGATCACGTCGAGCTGATGGTTGACGTAGTGCCGGATCAGCTGATCGAGGCGCAGTGTGCGCGGCACACCGTCGACGATCGCGAGCATGTTCGCGCCGAAGCTGGTCTGCAGCTGGGTGTGCTTGTAGAGGTTGTTCAGCACCACCTTGGCCACCGCGTCGCGCTTGATCTCGACGACGATGCGCAGCCCAACCCGGTCGCTGGACTGATCCTCGATGTTGGAGATGCCGCCCAGCTTGCCGTCGCGGACCTGCTCGGCGATCGAGGTGATGAAGTTGTCGTGGTTGACCTGATAGGGCAACTCGGTGATCACCAGTGAGGTGCGCCCGCGGGAGTCCTCCTCGATCTCGACCACACCGCGCATCCGCACCGAACCGCGACCGGTGGTGTAGGTGTCGGTGATCCCCTGGGTGCCCACGATCAGACCGTGGGTGGGGAAGTCGGGCCCCTTGACCCGTTCACACACCGCGGCCAGCGTGGCTTCCTCGTCTGCCTCGTGGTTCTCCAGGCACCAGTACACCGCCTCGGCGAGCTCCCCGAGGTTGTGCGGCGGGATGTTGGTGGCCATCCCGACCGCGATGCCGCCCGACCCGTTGGCCAGCAGGTTCGGGAAACGGCTCGGCAGAACCGTGGGCTCCTGCACCCTGCCGTCGTAGTTCGGTACGAAATCGACTGTTTCCTCGTCGATTTCGCGCAGCATGTCCATCGCCAACGGCGTCAGCCGCGCTTCGGTGTAGCGCATGGCAGCTGGTGGATCGTTGCCCGGCGAACCGAAGTTGCCCTGTCCGTCGACCAGCGGGTAGCGCATCGACCACGGCTGGGCCATCCGGACCAGGGTGTCGTAGATCGACGCGTCGCCGTGCGGATGGTAGTTGCCCATCGTTTCGGCAACCGAGCGTGCGGATTTCGCGTGGCTGCGATCGGGCCGGAACCCGGAGTCGAACATCGCGTAGAGGACCCGGCGGTGCACCGGCTTGAGCCCGTCCCGCACCTCGGGCAGGGCGCGGCCGACGATGACGCTCATCGCGTAATCGATGTAGCTGCGCTGCATCTCCTGCTGGATGTCGACAGGTTCGATGCGGTCGCCGGCTTCGTCGCCTGGTGGCAGCGTCGTATCAGTCATGTGTGGTCAGCCTCGATTGGTCGTATCGAATCGTCGATAGATTTCTAAACATCAAGAAAGCGAACGTCTTTGGCGTTACGCGTGATGAAACTGCGCCGGGCTTCCACGTCCTCGCCCATCAGGATCGAGAACAGTTCGTCGGCGGCCGCCGCGTCATCGAGGGTGACCTGGCGCAGCACCCGCACCGAGGGATCCATCGTGGTCTCCCACAGCTCCTTGGCGTCCATCTCGCCCAGACCCTTGTAGCGCTGGATGCCGTCGTCGACGTTGATCTTCTTGCCCGCCTTGCGACCGGCCTCGAGCAGCCCGTCGCGCTCACGGTCGGAGTAGGCGAACTCGGGTTCACTGCGCTGCCACTTCAACTTGTACAGCGGCGGCTGCGCCAGGAAGATGTGACCGTTCTCCACAAGCGGTTTCATGAAGCGGAACAGCAGCGTCAACAGCAGCGTCGAGATGTGCTGGCCGTCGACGTCGGCGTCGGCCATCAGCACGATCTTGTGGTAGCGCAGCTTGGTGATGTCGAACTCGTCGTGGATGCCGGTGCCCAGTGCGGTGATGATCGCCTGGACCTCGGTGTTCTTCAGCACACGGTCGATACGCGCCTTCTCGACGTTGATGATCTTGCCGCGCAACGGCAGGATCGCCTGGAACATCGAGTCGCGGCCGCTCTTGGCCGAACCCCCGGCCGAGTCACCCTCGACGACATACAGCTCGGACTTGCGCGGATCGGTGGAGCGGCAGTCGGCGAGCTTTCCGGGCAGGCCACCGATGTCGGTCGCGCTCTTGCGGCGCACCAACTCCCGGGCCTTGCGCGCCGCCAACCGGGCTTGAGCCGACGACACCGCCTTGTTGACAACAGTTTTGGCTTCCGCCGGGTTCGCCTCAAACCAGTGGCTGAGCTGCTCGTTGCAGATCCGCTGCACGAACGACTTGACCTCGGTGTTGCCCAGCTTGGTCTTCGTTTGACCTTCGAACTGTGGCTGCGACACCTTCACCGAGATCACCGCGGCCAGGCCTTCCCGGATGTCGTCGCCGGTCAGGTTCGGATCTTTGTCCTTGAGCAGCTTCTTGTCTTTGGCGTACTTGTTGACCACCGAGGTCAGGGCCGTGCGGAAGCCCTCCTCATGCGTGCCGCCCTCATGGGTGTTGATGGTGTTGGCGAAGGTGTGCACCGACTCCGAATAGCCGGCGTTCCACTGCATCGCGACCTCGACCTCGTGACCGTCACCCTTGCCGTCGAAGTCGATGACGCTGGGCTGGATCGGGGTCTTGGTGCGGTTGATGTGCTTGACGAAATCGGTCAGCCCGCCGGGGTAGTGGAACACCCGGTGCTTGACCTTTTGCGGGCCGGCGGACTCGGCGGCCTTCTCCTCGGCCGACTTCGGCGCTTCGGCGGTGCCGCTGACGACCTCTTCGACGACCTCTTCGGCGGCCACCCGCTCATCGGTCAGCTCGATGGTCAGCCCCTTGTTGAGGAAGGCCATCTCCTGCAGCCGGCGCGAGATCGTCTCGAAGTCGTAGTTGGTCGTCTCGAAGACATCCGGATCGGCCCAGAACCGGATCGTCGTACCGGTCTTCTTGGTCTTCTCGCCCTGCTTGAGCGTCCCGGGCACCGACCTGTCGTAGGTCTGGAACCACTCGTAGCCATCGGTGAGGATGTCGGCCTCGAGCCGGGTGGACAGGGCGTTGACCACCGACACACCGACACCGTGCAGACCACCGGAGACCTGGTAGGCACCCTCCTCGAACTTGCCACCGGCATGCAGCACGGTCATCACCACGTCGACGGTCGGGATGCCGGTCGAATGCATGCCCACCGGAATCCCGCGGCCGTCATCGGTGACCTGGACGCCGCCGTCCTCGAGAATGCGGACGTCGACGCGGCTGGCGAAACCGGCCATCGCCTCGTCCACGGCGTTGTCGACCACCTCCCAGATAAGGTGGTGCAGGCCGCGCTCCCCGGTCGAGCCGATGTACATGCCCGGGCGTTTGCGTACGGCCTCGAGGCCTTCGAGGACCTTGATCGAGTCGGCGCCGTACTGGCTCGGAGCATTCTTCTTCTGGGCAGCCACGTTGGACGCGTCTCCTTGGTGTTTCGCAGGGGGTACCTGCTGAGCGGTCGACACCGCTCGCGGGTCTCCGGACAGTCTACCGTTCCCGACCGTCAAGACCGATTCTGTGGCGGCGTTTCTATAGTCCTGATCGCGACGTGCGCGGAATTTCTCGAATCGAGATAGGTCTTGACGCCGTGGAAACTGCCCCGCAGCGTTCTGGTGGCTCTGAGCCAATCCGCGGCAGCGGTCAGCCGTAGGTGTCCCGGGGGCCCCGGCCGCGCACGCTGTAGCGGCCCTTCTGCCAGGACGGACCCACCGGACCCATGATCTTCAGCGAGCTCACCACACCGTCTCCAACCGCAGCCGCGATCTTGGCGAGCAGCTGGGATTGCACCATCCGCAACTGGGTGGCCCACGCCGTCGACTCGGCCGAGACGGTCAGCACACCGTCGTGCAGCGAGGTGGGGGAGGCGTGCTCGGCGATCTGTTCGCCGACGACCGCGCGCCACCGGCCGAACACCGCGCCCTGAGCCACCCGGTTCGACCAGCCGCGGCTGCGCGCCAGGTCGTGGGTCGCCGAGCCGAACAACTGCGGATCGCGTCCGTCCGGGCCCGGTCCCGACCAGCGGCGCCGGCCACCGCCGGCGATCCGGCGCGGCGGTGGAGTGTGCCGGCCGCGCCCGACATTCTTACCCTGTTGTCTGGCGATGCCGCGCGCCTCTTCCAGCGTCCGCCGCACCAGATCCATCCCGGCCATGTTCGCCAGGTGCACCGGCGGTTCCGGTGACGAGTCCTGCGGCGCTTCCTCACGCTCGTCCGACATCACCGCACCTCCGATATCCGGCCCGTGTCACCCTCACGCATGCTGATCTCGACCCGTCTGGCATCCCAATCAGCCGGGACGTCGTCGTGCACCGCCGCGGTGACGAGCACCTGCTCGGCCGAAGCCGCCACCTGGGCGAGCGCCTGCCGGCGCGCGGTGTCCAGCTCGGCGAACACGTCGTCGAGCAACAGCACCGGGTCACTGCCCTCGGCACGCAACAACTCGTAGGCCGCCAGCCGCAGCGCCAGCGCCATCGACCAGGACTCCCCGTGACTGGCGAATCCCTTGGCGACCTGGTCGCCGAGCCGCAGTTCGAGATCGTCTCGGTGCGGCCCGACCAGACACACACCACGTTCCAACTCGGCGTCACGGCGCCGGCTCAGCTCATCGAGCAGGACGGCCTCGAAGACCTCAACATCGGTGTTCCCGGCGGCTGCCTCGGCTTCCACGGCCTCGACGCGGCTTCGGTAACGCACCGACGCGGGCCGCGAGGACGGGGCCAGCAGCTGGTAGGCCTTCTCCACCTCGGGACCGAGCTCGTTCACCAGATCCACACGGGCGGCGATCAATTGGGCACCGTGGCCGGCGAGATGCCCGTCCCACACATCGAGGGTGTCCAGCACGCTCTGGTCACCGCGATACCGGGCGCCGGCCGCGGTCTTGAGCAGTGCGGTGCGCTGGCGCACCACCTTGTCGTAGTCCGCACGGACACCCCCGATACGCGGACGCCGGGTGGTGGCCAACTCATCGAGATAGCGACGACGCTCGGCGGGGTCCCCGCGCACCAGGGCCAGATCCTCCGGCGCGAACAACACCGCGCGCAGCACGCCGAGAATCTCGCGAGCCGACCGCACCGGGGAGCGGTTCAATCTGGCCTTGTTCGCCCGCCCGGACGTGATGTCGAGGTCGACCGCCAGTTCCCGGCCCTCGTTGACGACGATGGTCGAGACCACCGCGCGGTCGGTGCCCGCCCGGATCAACGGTGCGTCACCGGCCACCCGATGTGAACTCAGCGTCGCCGAATACCACAGGGCTTCAATGAGATTCGTCTTTCCGAAGCCGTTCGGACCGACGAACACGGTCCGCCCGGGTGCGAGTTCGAGCTCAGCTCGCGGCCATGACCGAAAGTCGGTCAGAGCGAGGTGACGAACATGCACCGGGAGTCTCGATCAGCAGCTGCGCTCAGCCGGACTCACTGATCCGGTGCACGGCATGGCCGCCGAACTGGTTACGCAGAGCGGCGACCGCCTTCATCGTCGGCGAATCCTCCTGGCGGGACAGGAACCGGGCGAACAACGACGCCGCGATTCCCGGTACCGGAACCCGCAGTCGGATCGCCTCCTCGACGGTCCACCGCCCTTCACCGGAATCCTCTGTGTAGCCGGTGATCTCGTCCAGGTTCGGGTCCTCCTTGAGGGCCTTGGCGAGCAGCTGCTGCAGCCAGGAGCGCACCACGGTGCCATTCGACCAGGCCTGATAGACCGCCTGCGGATTCTTGACCATGTCCTCGGCCGCCAGCATCTCGTACCCCTCCGCGTAGGCGGTCATCAGGGCGTACTCGACACCGTTGTGCACCATCTTGGCGAAATGACCCGCCCCGACCGGCCCGACGTGGACGAACCCGTCCTCCCGCGGACCGGGTGGACGCAGCGTGTCGAAGATCGGCATCGCCCTCTCCACGTCGGTGTCCGAACCACCCACCATCAGTCCGTAACCCTCGGTCAGGCCCCATACGCCGCCGGACACACCGGCATCGACGAACGCAATTCCCTTGTTGGCCAACAGTTGTGCATGCGGCTCATCGGCGGTGTACCGGGAATTGCCACCATCGATGACCAGATCGCCCTTGCCCAGAACCCCGGCCAGGCTCACGATCGTTTCATCGGTCACGGTCCCGGACGGCACCATCACCCACACCACCCTCGGGGTGGGCAACTTCTCGGCCAGCTCGGCCAGGGATGCGACATCGGAGACCTCGGGCCGCGGGTCGTAGCCGATCACCTCGTGACCGCCGTCGCGCAACCGCGCGCGCATGTTGAAACCCATCTTGCCCAGGCCGACGAGACCCAGCTGCATGTCAACGCCCCTTCTCGTGCGATCAGGCCGGTCAGCCGGGTAGCCGAACCGGCATCAACAGATAGACATAGTCGGTCTGCGCCGCCGGAAAAGGACCGCTGCCGGCAGCGCCATCCTCATCATCGCCCGCCGGACGCAACACCGCTGGGCGACTCGGGGTGGTGAAACCGAATGTCACCCGATCGGCGTGCAGTGAGCCCAGGCCATCGGTCAGATACGCCGGGTTGAAAGCAATGGTCAGCGGATCCCCGGCGAACTGAACCGGCAGATCCTCCTCGGCACGGCCGACATCGTCGGCGCCGGCCGACAGGCGCAACACATCGTCGGCGAACTCCATCCGGACCTGGGCTCCGCGGTCGGCGACCAGCGCGACACGTTTGATCGCCTCGGTGAGCTCGGCGACGCCGATGGTGGCGATGGCGGTGTGTTCGCTCGGCAACAACTGGCGGAACTTCGGGAACTCGGCGTCGAGCAGACGCGTCGTGCTGCGCTTGCCGTCACTGCGGATTCCCAGCAGCCCTTCCTTGCCGACCGAGGGGCCCGACCCGAGCGACAGATGCACCTCGGTGCCATCGGTGCCGGCCTTGGCCGCTTCGGCCAGTGTCTTGGCCGGGACCAACACCGCGGCCTCCACGCCGGCGGAATCGGTGGACCAGGTCAGTTCCCGCACCGCCAGCCGGAACCGGTCGGTGGCGGCCAAAACCACTTTCTCGCCGGAGATCTCGACCCGGATGCCGGTCAGCATCGGAAGCGTGTCGTCGCGGCCCGCGGCGACCGCGACCTGCCCGATCGCCTCGCCGAACAAGTCGGCCGAAACCACACCCGTCTCCTCGGGCAGGGTCGGCAGGGTCGGATAGTCCTCGACCGCCATCGTGGGCAGGGAGAACCGGGCGCTTCCGCAGCTCAGAGCCACCCTGGTTCCCTCGACGCTGACGTCGACAGGCTTGGCCGGCAGCGATCGCACGATGTCGGAGAGCAACCGTCCTGACACCAAAACACTTCCAGGAGAAGCGATTTCAGCAGGAATTTGGACCTCGGCGGAAACCTCGTAGTCGAATCCGGAGATCGTCAGCCCCTCATCGGAGCCGGTCAGCAGCACCCCGGCCAGCACCGGCACCGTGGGCCGCGACGGCAGGTTGCGGGCCACCCAGGCGACGGCGTCGGCGAAGTCCTCGCGGGCCAGTCGAAACTTCAAATCCGTGAGACCAGCCGTTGTCGTCGCCACGTTCATAGCGTCCCTTCGATGCACACCCCGATAAAAGCGTCAATCAGCGGTTTTCCACGGCCGGCGCACCTCGCGCCCGGGGCGCGGGCGGTGCGTCGACCGCAACGGCCGTCGATGAACCACCGTAGAGCTTCCAGCCCCAACTTGAAAGCTAAACGATCGGGCCGACAACGCCGGCGCGCGGCGCTGCGGCGGGCCTGTGACGTCGAGGTTTCCCCAGCCGACTTCTTCTAAGAG
Source organism: Mycobacterium sp. ABE4_509 (assembly GCF_056160785.1). NCBI lineage: Bacteria > Bacillati > Actinomycetota > Actinomycetes > Mycobacteriales > Mycobacteriaceae > Mycobacterium > Mycobacterium sp. ABE4_509. Next base: position 12,025 of record NZ_JBSWXU010000079.1, read on the forward strand.
AAATTGCTGGAGAGATATGAGTATCAGTAATAGGGGTTGTGAATTCTGGGGACAGACCCATGTCGGTGCTGGCCAGCGCCGTCGGATGGCTGTGAGTCTGGTGTGCATATCCTGGGCGCGCCTGGGCACGGCCTGGGGATGACGATCCGGTTGTGGACCGCGGTGGTGGGGGATCCGAGGGTTGACCTCAGGTAGTGCACACGGCGGTGCACAGGAAATCTTGTGACTCGTGAGACGGCGGGGGCGGAAGTTTTTTCGAGGTTTTCCGTTCGTTCGGCCCCGGGATCGCCGCAGACGGGCATGACAAGACTCCGCCGGGTGTCGCGGCGAGCGATCCGGCGGTGGGGGTGGGAGTCCGGGCTCAGCGCTTGGCGCGCTGGCGGATGCGGGTGGTGAGTTCCTTGACGTGATCGAAGACCTCACGGCGCTCGGCCATTTCGGCCCGGATCTTCTTCTCGGCGTACATCACCGTGGTGTGATCGCGGCCGAAGGCCTGGCCGATCTTGGGCAGCGAGAGGTCGGTGAGTTCGCGGCACAGATACATCGCGATCTGCCTGGACTGGGCCAGCGCCCGGGTCTTGCCGGGCCCGCGGAGCTCGTCGACGCTGGTTTCGAAGTACTCGGCGGTGGCTGCCATGATGGCCGCGGTGCTGATCTGCATGGTGGCCGGATCGGAGATGAGGTCGCGCAGGACGATCTCGGCCAGCGCTTTGTCGATCGGGGTCTTGTTCAGCGACGCGAAGGCCGTGACCCGGATGAGTGCGCCCTCGAGTTCGCGGATGTTGCGTTCGATGCGGCTGGCGATCAGTTCGAGCACGTCGCCGGGCACGTCGAGACGATCCATCTGAGCCTTCTTGCGCAGGATGGCGATTCGGGTCTCGAGTTCGGGGGGCTGGACGTCGGTGATCAGGCCCCACTCGAACCGGGTGCGCAACCTGTCCTCGAGGGTGGCCAGCTGTTTGGGCGGCCGGTCGGACGAGATCACGATCTGCTTGTTCGCGTTGTGCAGGGTGTTGAAGGTGTGGAAGAACTCTTCCTGGATGCCGTCCTTGCCCTCGATGAACTGGATGTCGTCGACGAGCAGGACATCGATGTCGCGGTAGGTGCGTTTGAACGAGGCCCGGCGGTCATCGCGCAGCGAGTTGATGAAGTCGTTGGTGAATTCCTCGGTGGAGACGTACTTGACCCGCATCCCGGGGAACAGCCGCTGGGCGTAGTTGCCGGCTGCGTGCAGCAGGTGCGTCTTGCCCAGCCCGGACTCTCCCCAGATGAACAGCGGGTTGTAGGCGCGCGCCGGTGCCTCGGCGATGGCCAGTGACGCGGCGTGCGCGAAGCGGTTGGACGCTCCGATGACGAAGGTGTCGAAGGTGTAGCGCCGGTTCAGGGTGACACCGGTGGCGTCATCGCTGGCCGAGATGGCGGCGCGGTTGGCGAAGTAGGACGGCCAGTGCTCTTCGGCGCTGACGCGGGCGGCCAGATCATCGTCGACGTCGTCGTCGGATCCGGCCGTTCCGTCGGGCGAGGCCGCGCCGTCGTCGGGTGAGGTGTCGGAGTCGAGGGCGTCGAGCGTCGGGCCGGATCGGCCGTTGTGCTCGTCGCCGGCTTGGTCGGCGGGCGGATCGGCGATGCGGACCCCGAGTTCCACGCGCTGGCCGAGCTGACGACTCAGCGCCGCCACGATGGGTTCGCGAAGGTGGCGTTCGATCTCGTTCTGGACGAACGGGGTGGGCACCGAGAGCAGGGCGAAGCCCTCGGTGATGACGAGCGGTTGGACGAGTTTGAGCCAGGCGCGCTGCTGGGGGGTCAGGACTGCGCCGTCGGCCCCGTCGTGACCGTTGAGTTCGGTGACGACGTTGTTCCAGATGGTGACGAACGGGGGATCGGGGTCAGCGCTCACAGACACGTACCCCCTCGCGGCCGACCTGGGGTCGACCTGACGAACGAGGACGGACTGTCCACAAAGTTATCCACAGTCTGTGGAGAGAGGACGTTCGTCTTCGTTGTGTTGTCTACCGGCGAAGACGCCACGGGCCGGAGCGCGTCACGATGCTGCATTCAGTGGGCTCGCGGAGCGGGCGTCCTCGCTTCGTTGTCGTGCGCCGACCCACGGTGGAATCGGCATTGCCAGAAGCTAACAGTTTTCTCTCCGGGTGCCAACAGTTCTACAACATTGCCGGGGGTCGGGATCCGGATCCATTCGGCCACTGGCTCAATCGTTCCAGAAGAACGTGACGGGAGGTGTGGATGTGATGGCGGTGACAGTGAATTTCACTACCTGACCGGGCCCGGGCCGGGGCTTCGGCCCCTCTGCGCAGGTTTGACCCAGCGAATTGTCGTCAGTACCCTCGAACAGTCGCCCGCAAGTGGCGATACGGCTGCGACCCGGCGGCATCGGGGACCGCGCCGGCAAGTTTGTGAAACCGACGAGCTTACCAACGGCCGTCCACGTCACGTCCGGCATGACCGATCATGCCGGGGCAGGCGTGGCGGCCAGACGCAACAAGGAGTGACTGCCGTGGCCAAGGGCAAGCGGACCTTCCAACCCAACAACCGTCGTCGTGCACGGGTGCATGGGTTCCGGCTGCGGATGCGCACGCGCGCGGGCCGCGCCATCGTCTCGGACCGGCGCCGCAAGGGCCGTCGCTCGCTGACTGCGTGATCCGATCCAAGGTCTGACGCGGTGCTTCCGGCTCGGTACCGGATGACGCGGTCGGCCGAGTTCGGTGCCACAGTGAGTCAGGGGACACGGGCTGCTCAGCCCGACCTCATCGTGTACGCGCTGCGTTCTGACGAAACCGGTGACCCCGGACCGAGGATCGGCCTGGTCGTCTCCAAAGCAGTGGGCAATGCGGTGCAACGCCATCGCGTGTCCCGGCAACTGCGTCATGTGGCGCGCGCGGTGCTCGACGATCTCGAACCGGCGGACCGCTTGGTGATCCGCGCGCTGCCCCGCAGCCGCCACGCGCTGTCGGGCCGTTTGGAGCAGGAGCTGCGGACTGCGCTGGAGCGCACCCGGCTGCGGTCCGGAGCGGCCCAGTGACGAGGCGGTCGATCCCGGTGCGGGCCCTGATCTCTGTGATCGAGCTGTATCGGCACACCATCTCGCCGCTTCGCCTGCCGACCTGTCGGTTCACCCCCACTTGTAGTCAGTACGCCGTGGACGCGCTGTCCGAGTACGGAGCGCTGCGGGGTGGCTGGCTGGCCGTGGTTCGGCTGCTCAAGTGCGGGCCGTGGCACCACGGGGGCTGGGATCCGATTCCGGATCGCACCTCCGACCGCGAATGTCCCAGCGACCCGGCCGCCCCGTGCGGATGCGATGTCGCCGACCACCGGGCCAGCCCGGACCAGCAACGGAAGAGTCAGCCGCGTGTTTAATTTCTTCAGTCTCGACATCATCTATTACCCGGTGTCGGCGATCATGTTGTTCTGGTACAAGGTGTTCGCCTTCGTACTCGGGCCGACCAACTTCTTCGCCTGGGCGCTGTCGGTGATGTTCCTGGTCTTCACGCTGAGGGCGATTCTCTACAAGCCCTTCGTCCGCCAGATCCGCACCACCCGGCAGATGCAGGAACTGCAGCCCCAGATCAAGGCCCTGCAGAAGAAGTACGGCAAGGACCGCCAGCGCATGGCGCTGGAGATGCAGAAGTTGCAGCGCGAACACGGGTTCAACCCGATCCTCGGCTGCCTGCCGATGCTGGCGCAGATCCCGGTGTTCCTGGGTCTGTATCACGTGTTGCGCTCCTTCAACCGCACCGGCGGCATCGGGTTCGGCCATCTGAACCTGACGGTCGAGGAAAACGCCCAACTGCCGAACTACTTCTTCAGCGCCGAGGACGTGCGCCACTTCCTGGACGCGAACCTGTTCGGCGCCCCGCTGGGTGCCTACATGACCCAGACCGCCGGCCTGGAGGCGTTCACCGAATTCAGCCGCGCCGCGGTGATCGGGGTGGGCGTGCCCATCATGATCGCGGCGGGCATCGCGACGTACTTCAACAGCCGTGCCTCGGTGGCGCGGCAGAGTGCGGAAGCCGCAGCCAACCCGCAGACCGCGCTGATGAACAAGCTGGCGCTGTACGTGTTCCCGTTGGGCGTGGTCGTCGGCGGCCCGTTCCTGCCGCTGGCCATCATCCTGTACTGGTTCGCCAACAACATCTGGACCTTCGGTCAGCAGCACTACGTGTTCGGCAAGATCGAGAAGGAAGAAGAGCTCAAGAAGCAGGAAGCGATCGAGCGCCGGGCTGCCAACGCGCCGGCTCCGGGAGCCAAGCCGGGCCGCAAGAAGCGGACCGAGGCAGGCTCCGCTGCCGATGCCAAAGACGCGACGGACCCCGAGGCCGATCCCGAGGCCGATGTGGGTGGCGACGACACGCAGACCGAGCCGCCGAGCCGGGCGAAGTCGAAGGCCTCGAACAACGGTTCCGGCGCAGCCGGACCCGCCAGTCGGAACGGAGCGGTGAACCGTACCCCGAAACCCGGCGCCCGCCCGAAGAAACGGAAGCGTTGATCCGCGAGCGCGCGCGAACAAGAAAGAGGTAGGCATGACCAAGTTCGAAACCGCAGAGACCGCCGAGGCCGCTGTGGACAGCACCGAGGACGACCAGAACGACGACGGCGGTGCGACGGGTAACGGGGGAGCGATGGAAGACAGGCTCGTTGCCGAGGGTGAGATCGCCGGCGACTATCTCGAAGAGCTGTTGGATCTGCTCGACTTCGACGGAGACATCGATCTCGACGTCGAGGGTGACCGAGCGGTGGTGAGTATCGACGGCGGAAGTGACCTCACGAAGCTGGTCGGCCGCAAGGGCGAGGTGCTCGACGCGCTGCAGGAACTGACTCGGTTGGCGGTGCACCAGAAGACTGGCGAGCGCAGCCGCCTGATGCTCGACATCGCACAGTGGCGCCAGCGCCGGCGCGACGAGCTGGCGGCGTTGGGGGACAAGGTGGCGCACCGGGTCCTCGAGACCGGTGAGCGCGAGGAGTTGGCGCCGATGACGCCGTTCGAGCGCAAGATCGTCCATGACGCGGTCGCCGCGGTGTCGGGGGTGCACAGTGAGAGCGAGGGCGTGGAGCCGTCGCGCCGCGTCGTCGTTCTCGTCGACTGAGGCCAGAGTTACATCGATGTAGTTCGTCGTTCCGCGCGCACGGTCGGAGGATGTTTCACGTGAAACATACGGAGGTGCCACCCCCACCCGCCGCGGTCGATTCGGTCTTCGGCACGGCCGCGCCGGCGGCTGTTCGCTACGCCGAGATCCTTGCCGGAGCCGGCGTGGAGCGGGGCCTGCTCGGCCCCCGGGAGGTCGGCCGGTTGTGGGATCGGCACATCCTCAACAGCGCAGTGATCGAGGCACTCGTCGAATCCGGCGAGCGGGTCGGGGACATCGGTAGTGGCGCGGGGCTGCCCGGGATACCGTTGGCTCTGGCCCGACCCGACATTCACGTGACGCTCATCGAACCGCTACTGCGCCGGAGCGACTTCCTGCGCGAGGTGATCGACGAACTGCAGATCGACTGCACGGTGATCCGGGGGCGGGCGGAGGACCGGGCGGTTCGTGACGAGGTGGGGGAACTGGATGTCGTGGTGTCGCGCGCGGTGGCGGCGTTGGACAAGTTGACTCGGTGGAGTGCGCCGCTGTTGCGGGCCGGGGGAAGGATGCTGGCGATCAAGGGAGAGCGGGCCGACGACGAGGTGCGTGAGCACCGGCGGTCGCTCACGGCGCTGGGCCTGACCGATGTGAAGGTGGAGAGATGTGGCGCGCAATACGTGGACCCGCCCGCAACCGTGGTCGTAGGGTTCCGGAATATGCCGCGGAGCAAGCAGGCGACGTCGGGAAGGAGACCCGGGTGATGTCGGTCCCCGGAGAGTCGGAAGCGATGCCCACCGATGTTTCACGTGAAACGTGGGACAGTCACGACGTGGACACCCCGATTGGCGCCGAGGCCGAGCGCGCGGTCCGGATGATGCACGCAGCGCAGGGGCAGCTGCCCCGACCCGCTCGCCAACGTGTGTTCACGATCGCCAACCAGAAGGGCGGCGTGGGCAAGACCACGACCGCGGTCAACATCGCCTCGGCGTTGGCTCTGCAGGGGATGCGCGTCCTCGTCATCGACCTCGATCCGCAGGGCAATGCCAGCACGGCGCTGGGTATCGAACACCGCCCCGGCACCCCGTCGTCTTACGAGGTCTTGATCGGGGAGATCTCGGTCCAGGACGCGCTGCAGCCGAGCCCGCACAGCGAGCGGTTGTTCTGCATTCCGGCAACCATCGATCTGGCCGGCGCGGAGATCGAGTTGGTCAGCATGGTGGCCCGGGAGGGCCGGCTGCGAACCGCGCTCGCGGAGCTCGAGCAGCATGACTTCGACTACGTCTTCATCGACTGTCCGCCGTCGCTGGGTCTGCTGACCATCAACGCCTTGGTCGCCGCACCGGAGGTGCTGATCCCCATCCAATGTGAGTACTACGCGCTGGAGGGCGTGGGTCAGTTGCTGCGCAACATCGAGATGGTCAAGGCGCATCTGAATCCGGCGCTGGACGTCACCACGGTGGTGCTCACCATGTACGACGGCCGGACCAAGCTCGCCGATCAGGTCGCGATGGACGTCCGGGCGCACTTCGGCGACAAGGTCCTGCAGACGGTCATCCCGCGCAGCGTGAAGGTCTCCGAAGCGCCGGGCTACGGAATGACGATCCTCGACTACGACCCCGGCTCCCGGGGCGCGATGAGCTACCTGGACGCCAGCCGCGAGCTGGCAACCCGCGGTGTGGGAGATCAGCCGCAATGAGCCGGGCCGGTGCTCGGGTGAGCGTGACGAGAAGAGGTATGCGATGAACAATCCAGCGGCACGCAAGCGCAGCGGTCTGGGCCGTGGTTTGGCCTCCCTCATTCCGACCGGCCCGGCCGACGACGGTGATCCGTCCACCTTCGGACCGCGAATGGGGTCGGCCGCCGCCGACGTCGTGCTCGGTGGTCCGAGCCCGGCAGCACCGCCCGAGGAGGCCAACCCGGCCGGGGCCGTGTACCGCGAGATCGATCCGGCGCAGATCGAGCCGAACCCGCGTCAGCCCCGCCAGTCCTTCGACGAGGAGGCGCTGGCCGAGCTGGTCCATTCGATCCGTGAGTTCGGCCTGATGCAGCCGATCGTCGTGCGCGCCGTCCCGGCGCCCGACGATGCGCCGGCCGCGCCGCGCTATCAACTGGTGATGGGGGAGCGGCGGTGGCGTGCGGCCCAGGAGGCCGGCATCGCCACCATCCCGGCGATCGTGCGGGAGACCACCGACGACAGCATGCTGCGCGACGCGCTGCTGGAGAACATCCACCGGGTGCAGCTGAATCCGTTGGAAGAGGCCGCCGCCTATCAGCAACTGCTCGACGAGTTCGAGGTCACCCACGATGAACTGGCCGCGCGGATCGGCCGGTCGCGCCCGCTGATCACCAACATGATCCGCCTGCTGCGGCTGCCGATCGCGGTGCAGCGCCGAGTGGCGGCGGGCGTCCTGTCGGCAGGGCATGCGCGGGCGCTGCTGTCGTTGGAGGGCGGGCCGGAGGTCCAGGAGGAGCTCGCGGCGCGGATCGTTGCCGAGGGTCTGTCGGTCCGGGCGACGGAGGAGGCGGTGACGCTCGCCAATCGTGAGGGCAATACGGCGCCGCCGGCCCCCCGCCGCAAGCCGATCCAGATGCCGGGGCTCCAGGATGTCGCCGAACAACTCTCATCGGCGTTCGATACCCGGGTCACCGTGAGCCTGGGCAAGCGCAAAGGCAAGATCGTCGTGGAATTCGGCTCGGTGGACGATCTGCAGCGCATTGTCGAGCTGATGAACTCGTCCAACCGGTGACCGACCACCCACGGGAATTACGTCACTGTGACACAGGACGGCCGCAGCGCGGCAGTTCCGCAGCCTTCGTCGGCAAAACTCTTGCAGCCCAAACGAATTCAGCAGATGAGCGCGCAGCGCGGGGAAATCCAGGGCACGGCGGGCTGGGGGTGGACCCGCCTTCTATCCTGTAGAGGCAGCCGACCACACCGGTGCGGCGACCGAGACCCAGGAGTGTAGTGGCCGCTCGTATCACGCCTCTTCGGCTCGAAGCATTCGAGCAGTTGCCCAAGCACGCGCGGCGCTGTGTGTACTGGGAGGTCGACCCGGTGACATTGGGCGGTGAATCCCAGCTCTCGGATCCCGAGTTCGAGAAGGAAGCGTGGCTGTCGATGGTCATGCTGGAGTGGGGGTCATGCGGTCAGCTGGCGGTGGAGTGCGCGGACGACCTCGCACCGGGAGAGCTCGTCGTCGACACCGGGGACGAACCGTGCCTCGGGTACGTGTTCTACGCCCCGCCGCGCTCGGTCCCGAGGGCAACCCGGTTCCCGACCGGACCGGTCAGCGCGGACGCCGTGTTGCTCACCTCGCTGGGCATCGAAGCCGGCCAGGCCGTACCGGAACTGTCGCGCTCACTGATCTCGGCGGTGGTGGCGGATCTGGTGCGACGGGGCGTGCGCGCGCTCGAGGCGTTCGGGCGCACCGCCGAGGTCGCCACGCTCGCGGAGGGCACCGCGCTGCCCACCGACGTGCAACCGGTGGTGGAGGCCTTAGGTGACTGTTCGGTGGAGCAGTGCGTCCTCGACAGCGACCTGTTGCTCGACGCCGGGTTCGTGGTGGTGTCGCATCACACGTACTTCCCGAGACTGCGACTGGAACTGGAACAGGGTCTGGGCTGGAAGGCCGGGGTCGAGGCAGCCCTGGAACGGTTGTTGCAGAGTGCGCAACTGCAGACGGTCGGTTCCGGGGCCGGTTCCTGCGATTGACCGGCGGGCGAATTCGGCGCGGGCCGGCCTCAGCCGTGCCGGGCCTGCTCGACCGACAGCTCGTGAGCCAGTAGTTCGGCGAAAGTGAATGTGCCGGTGGGTCGGTCGTTCTTGCCCAACAGGTAGAGCCGTTTCACCGCGGCCAGAATGCCCTCGGCGATCGAATCGCGCGAGACGGTCGAAACCAGGGTGGTGCGGTCACCGGGGTTGGTGACGTAGCCGACGTCGACCTGCACGGTGGGCATCCGTGTCAGCCGGAGCAGGTCCCAAGTGCGACCGTGTACGCGACAGTCACGTAAACCGGTGCGCGCCACGACTTCCCGTTGGATGAAGTCGGCCAGGTTACGGCCGATGGTGGATACCGAACCGTGCGAATTGCCGAAGTGGAACGAGGCCACGCCATTGGCAGCCGGGCTGGCCTGAGTCGCACAGCGCAGGCTGATCATCAGATCGGCGCCGACGGTGTTGGCCGTCCCGGCCCGCTCGGCGTCGGTGGGAGTCCCAGCCGCCGGACGGGACAGGAACGTCTCCATGCCGATCGCGGTCATCCGTCCTTCGAGACGAGTCGCCAAGTCCCACAGGATGTCTGCCTCGCTGATCGGACCCGCGGGACCGTTCATGATCAGACCGTGATCGTCGCCACCGCGGCCCGGATCGATGATGATGCGCTTGCCGGACAGCCGCGGGCCCGAGCTGCGCACCAGCTCTTCCTCACGGATCGCGTGCGGGGAACCGCCGGTCACGCGGGAACCGAGGAAGTACAAGGAGCGCAACGTTTCCGGACCACAGATGCCGTCGGGATACAGCCCGTACTCACGCTGGTAGGAGCTCAGGGCGTTGTGTGTCTGCAACCCGAAGTGACCGTCGACCAGCCCGGTGTAGAAACCGAGATCCTGCAGCCGCGCCTGCAATGTGGCCACGTCGTCGCCGTACATCGGTGCGCCGAACTGGTGATTGAGGGTGCGCGCGCCCAGGCGGTAGGACGCCTCCTTGAGCGCGCGGTAGGTCGCCTCGCCGACGATGCCGTCGACCAGCAGGCCACGGTGCTGCTGAAACGCCCGCACGGCGTGGTCGAGTTCACCGTCGAAAACGTCGACGGCGACATGGCGTCCGGTGGTGAGGTCGTCGTCGGGGTTGTCGATCATCCCCAATGCCGCCAGCGCGGCTCTGATCTCGGTGACCGCACCCCCGCGGTCACCGCGACGCAGACTCGACATGATCGCCATTGTCGCAGAATTCCGCGTCAATCCGAAAACGCTGGGCGGGATTTCACCCTTCGCGGGTGAGCCCGCCGGCAAGCGTCAGACCAGATCAGCGATCTCGCGCAGCAGGGCAGCCTTACCTTTGGCGCCGACGATCCGCTTGACCGGTTGACCATCCTTGAACAGGATCATCGTCGGGATCGACACCACCTGGAAGTCGCGGGCGGTGCCCGGATTCTCGTCCACGTCGAGCTTGGCGACGGTCAGAGACCCCGCCTTCTCCGCGGCGATCTCCTCGAGCACCGGAGCGACCATCTTGCACGGCCCGCACCAGGTGGCCCAGAAGTCGACCAGGACCGGCGTCCCGGCGGACAGCACGTCCTCGGAGAATGAATCGTCGGTCACCTCGACCGTGGCGGTCTCCGTACCGGAATCGCTCATTGCTGTGCTCCTATCAGATCGCTGCCGTCGGCGGTGGTGGGTGACGGGGGAGCCGTCGGGGTGTCCTCGTGATCGGCGAGCCAGCGTTCGGCGTCGATGGAGGCCGAGCAGCCCGTCCCGGCGGCGGTGATCGCCTGGCGGTAGGTGTGATCGACCAGGTCACCCGCGGCGAACACACCGTCGACCGAGGTGTAGGTGGTGCGGCCGCGCGTCTTGACGTAGCCCTCGTCGTCGAGGTCGACCTGCCCGCGCACCAACTCCGAGCGCGGGTCGTGACCGATGGCGACGAACACCCCGGTCACGGCGAGTTCGGACTCCGCACCGGAGACGGTGTCGCGCAGCCGGATGCCGGTGACCTTGGAGTCGCCCTCGATCGAGGTCACCGCCGTGTTGGTCAGGATCTTGATCTTGTCGTTGGACTTCGCGCGCTCCAGCATGATCCGGGAGGCGCGGAACTCGTCGCGGCGGTGGATCAACGTCACACTGCGGGCGAAGCGGGTCAGGAAGGTGGCCTCCTCCATCGCGGAGTCACCACCGCCGATGACCGCGATGTCCTGGTCCCGGAAGAAGAAGCCGTCGCAGGTGGCGCAGGTGCTCACCCCCATGCCGAGCAGCGTGTCCTCGCCGGGAACACCCAGGTGCCGGGCCGCCGCACCCATGGCCAGGATGACCGAACGCGCCTGATGGGTCTCGTCGCCGACCGTCACGGTCTTCACCGGCCCGGTCAGGTCGACCGCGTCGACGTCTTCCATGCGCAGGTCGGCGCCGAACCGCAGCGCCTGTTCGCGCATCTGGTCCATCAGTTCGGGGCCGGTGATGCCGTCCTTGAATCCGGGGTAGTTCTCCACCTCGGTGGTGGTCATCAACGCACCGCCGAACTGGGTGCCTTCGAACACCAGCGGGTTGAGCTGGGCGCGCGCGGCGTACACGGCGGCGGTGTAGCCGGCCGGACCGGAACCGATGACGATGACGTCATGGATGGTGGGTGAGGAAGTCATGCGAGCCTTTCTGCCTGCGGCACGGGTTCTAACAACAGGGTATGCCCGGCTGTTCCCGCCGACCTGCCCAGTGCCGGTGTGGATGCGTTCATCCCCGGTCAAGACCAGTTCGGGCGATGAGGGCCGAGTGCGCGGCGCTGCAGGTCGGCTCGACCGCGACCGCGGTGATGCGGTGCGGTTCGCGTGGTCCGTCCGAGGGCAGCAACAGCACCACCGCCGGCCGACCGCCCAGCTCGAAGGCCCGTGCACCGAGTACCTCCTGGTCGGGGGGATGACCCAGACCGGTCAGGCACGAGGCGAGCCGCTGGGCATCGGCCAGCGGCCCCAGGACCGGCTCGGCACCCAGCAGGGCGCGCAACTCGGTCTCGGACAGCGGGAAGTCGCGTTGGCCGGCTGCCGGGGCGGTGATCTGCGATGCGGTGGGCCCGGCCGGAAACACCGGAGCGGGTTCGCGGGCCAATGCCACCGCACCGAGGACGACCGCCGCGGCAGTGGCTACCAGACCGACGACGACGGCGATCCGCTGGTTGCGGGTCAGCGCGGGCCGCACGACGGCGTGACCGGCCCGGGTGGCCGAGCCGTGGCGGGGTGCATCCCGCAGCGCGTCATCGATCCGGGATGTGACGTCGGCAGGCACCTCGGGCGCCGAACCGGCGTCGGCGCCGAGGCGGGCCAGATCAGCCCGCACGGCGTCGAGCCGGGCGAGGATGCGTGCGGCCTCGGGG
>NZ_JBSWXU010000080.1:0-23442 GCF_056160785.1 Mycobacterium sp. ABE4_509
GCGCGGCGGCCCTGGCCGGCCCGCTGGCGGCGCTGGGCCGGACCGCCGGGTTGCAGACCGGTCCGCCGGAGGGCGTCTACGAACTCGACGACGCCCTGCCCGGCGACACCGTGCTCGACATCGACGCCGGCGCGGCCGACCTGCTCTACCGCAGTCTGCACGCCGGATGGCGGGCTCTCGAACGATTCCTGCCCGGGCAGCATCCGGTGTTGTGGCCCGAGCACTTCGATGTGGCCGTCAGCGCCGACGAGGTGAACTACGGCGTCTCTCCCGGCGACGACGGACACCCGATGCCCTACGCGTACGTCGGTCCGTGGCAGCAGCGCACCGGCGCGTTCTGGAACGCCCCGTTCGGGGCGCTGCACCCGCTGGACCCTGGGTCCGGCGCCGACGCGCTCACCTCGGACATCCTCGCCTTCTTCGAGCGCGGCAGGATTGAAACGAACGGGAGCGCTGCCGAATACCGGTAGGTCGCGGGCTCACCAGCCGGCGAACACCGCGCGGGTCGGGTCGTCGAGCGGCGTGTAGACGACCAGCTGCAGATCCGGCCGGTCCGAGGGCCGCAGCTGGTGATGCTCGAGCCGGAGCCGTCCGGCGCCGGGGTGGTGGAAGATCCGCTCCCGGGACTCGAACCCGGCGACCGGGTGGCCGTCCCAGCCGGCGCGGAACTCCGCGCTGGCGGCCCGCAGGCGCGCGACCAGCGCGGTGATCCGGGGATCGCCGAGCGCGGCGGCGGTTTGGGCGCGGAATTCGCCCAGGAACCGCCGGCTGGTGATCTCCCAGTCGTCGAGCAGATCGCGCACCGACGGGTCGGTGAAGACCAGCCACAGCAGGTTGCGGTCCTCGGCGGCGACGCGCGCCACGTTCGGGTACAGCGCGGCGTAGGCGCTGTTCCAGCCGGTGATCGTCCAGTCGGCGGCCAGGGCGTAGGCGGGGCGGCCGGTGAGTTCGTCGAGCAGCCGCTGGATGTGGGCCGGCGCGAGGTTTTGCTCGAGCGCGGCGGGTTCGGCCCGCGCCGGCGTCACCGGCCGGTGTCGACCGCGTTGCGTGCCTACGCCGCGCTGACCACATCGGCCGATCGGGGGGCGGTGCGGCAGGTGCCCGCCGATTCGACGCCGGCTGGGGGAACATCACACCGGGCGCGCTCGTTGACCGACATGTGACTACTCGAGACATCACCGCTGAACAGTTCAACGACATCGTCACCGAGAACGAGATCGTCCTCGTCGATTTCTGGGCATCCTGGTGCGGCCCGTGCAAGCAGTTCGCACCGACCTATGCGGCCTCGTCGGAGCAGCACCCCGACGTGGTGTACGCCAAGGTGGACACCGAGGCCGAGCAGCAGCTCGCCGCGGCTGCCGACATCCGTTCCATCCCCACCCTGATGGCGTTCAAGAAGGGCAAGCTGGTGTTCAACCAGGCCGGCGCTCTTCCGCCCGCGGCGCTGGAGGACCTTGTCCAGAAGGTCAAGGAATTCGACATCGACGCCGCGATCGCCGCCCAGGAGAACGGGCAGGAGTAACGCCGCGCGGCGCGCCCGCTAGCGTGCTGGGCGTGACCGAGCAGCAGAATTCCGCGTCGTTGGTCCTCGTCGACCGCCCCAGTGAGCACGTGGCGGTCGTGACCCTCAACCGGCCCGAGCGCATGAACTCGATGGCCTTCGACGTCATGGTGCCGTTGAAGGCGGCCCTCGACGAGTTGACCTACGACAACTCGGTGCGCGCAGTCGTGCTGACCGGGGCCGGGCGTGGATTCTCGTCGGGGGCGGATCACAAGTCGGCCGGCGCGGTGCCGCACATCGACGGGCTGACCCGGCCCACGTTCGCGCTGCGCTCGATGAAGGTTCTCGACGAGGTCATCCTGGCGCTGCGCAAGATGCACCAGCCGGTCATCGCCGCGGTCAACGGCGCCGCCATCGGCGGCGGTCTGTGCCTGGCGCTGGCCTGCGACATCCGGGTCGCGGCCGCTGACGCCTACTTCCGGGCCGCCGGCATCAACAACGGTCTGACCGCCAGCGAGCTGGGGTTGTCGTATCTGCTGCCGCGCGCGATCGGCACCTCACGCGCCTTCGAGGTGATGCTGACCGGTCGCGATGTCAGTGCCGCGGAGGCCGAGCGGATCGGGCTGGTCTCGCGTGCGGTCCCGGGCGAGGAACTGCTCGAGGTGTGCGTGCAGATGGGGGAGCGGATCGCGCAGTTCTCCCGGCCCGGGGTCGAGCTGACCAAGCGCACGCTGTGGAGTGGGCTGGACGCGTCCAGCCTGGAGGGGCATATGCAGGCCGAGGGGCTCGGTCAGCTGTTCGTCCGGTTGCTCACCGAGAACTTCGAGGAGGCGGTCGCCGCGCGTGCGCAGCGGCGGGCGCCGGTGTTCACCGACGACAAGCCAGCACCGCGGCCGACGAGCTGAGGTCGGTGCGGGCGGCGGTGATCGCTTCGAGAACGGTGTCGATGTGCGGTGTGCGCACCATCGAGTGGTGATCGCAGTCCAGGACGTGGGTGTGCAGCTCTCCGGTCAGGATGCGCCGCCACAGCCGCGGGTCGTCGGCGTTGAGGTGGCTGAGCATCAGCAGCGCGCGCCCGGCCCACGGCTGGGGCTCGTGGCGGTAGCCGGCGATCATTCCGACTTCTTCGACGGCACGGGTCTTGCGTGCATAGTCGTTGAGGATCAGCCCCGCCAGCGGCACCGTTCGCTGGCGCTCCCACCAGGTCCGTAACCCGTTGGCATCATCGGTCTGCAGGGTGACGGTGGCACCCGGTACCTCGTTGCGCGCGTGGTGTGCCACCCGGGGCGACAGCCACGGGTCCAGCATCACCACCATGTCGACGTCCTGGCCTTCGGCCTCGAGCAGGCGGGCGGTCTCCAGCGCGATGTGGGCACCCAGTGAGTGCCCGATCAGCGTGTAGGGCCCGCGCGGCTGGACGCGGCGCAGGTCGGTCAGGTGCCGCCGGACGGCGCGGGCGATCGACCAGTCGGGGAACGTGTTCGGGTTCAGCCCGTTGGGTTCGAAGGCGTACACCGGGGTGTGGGGTCCGACCCGCTCGGCCAGCGGCAGGAAACACAGTGCCGAGGCGCCCGCACCGGTGTAGCAGAACAGCGGCTTTTCCTCGGTGTCCGTGGACACCGGCCGCAACACCACGGTGGTGGGTCGCAGGCCGGGGTGGGCCGGGTCGCTGTGGGATCCGGGGGCCAGCCGTCGCGCGAAGTCGGCGACGGTCGGCGCGCACGCGAGATCGGAGGGGGTGAGATGGATGCCGTGTGCGTTGCGCAGCTCCACCAGCATCTGCGTCACAGCCAGGGAGTCGCCGCCCAGGGCATAGAAGCTGTCGCGGCGGCCGACCCGGTCGACCCGCAGCACCTCCGACCACAGCTGCGCGACGGTGGATTCGTACCGGTCGCGGGCGGGTTCGAAACCCGGACCGGAGGGTTCGGGCAGCGCCGATCGGTCGACCTTGCCCCGGTCGCCGCGGGGCAGTGCGGTCAGGATCTCGATGTGGGCGGGCACCATCCATGCCGGCAGGTCGCGGTGCAGCCGGGCGCGCAGGTCGGCGACCGACGGAGTCCGCGCGGTGGTGCTGGGCGCGACGTAGGCGGCCAGGGCGGGGACAGGCGCGACGCCGGACCCGCTGTGGGCGAGCACGGCGACCTCGCGGATGTCGTCGTAGGCCGACAGTGCCGCCTCGACCTCGGCGGGTTCGACCAGGTAGCCGCGGACCTTCACGGTGTTGTCCGCTCGACCGGACAACACCAGGTTCTGATGCTGATCCCAGCGCCCGATGTCGCCGCCGGTGTAGGTCGTCGTGCCGTCGGCGTTGTCGACGAACGCCGAGGGGAACGATCCGGCGTTGAGGTAGCCCGGGCCGAGGTAGCGGGAGGTGATCGAGACCGTCGCGTCGGGGCCGAGATCGACCCGTTTGTGGGGGGCGGGAATCCCGACCGGGACGACGCCGCTGGGCAGCGGCGCGGCGGGGGCGATGTCGAAGCTGGCGATGGCCAGGGTCTCGGTCGAGCCGACCCAGTTGGTGACGGTCGCGTTGGGTGCCAGCTCGCGGGCCAGTCGCACGTGGCGCACCTGCATCGGTTCGCCGGTGGTGATCAGCCGTTGCACCCCCGGCAGGGTGGCCCCGGCGGCGGCGCGGTGCAGGGCGTCGACGAATGATGGTGTGCAGGCGATCGCTTCGGCCCCGGAGGCTTGCAGGCGGGAGAACGCCTGGGGTCCGCTGTGTTCGCGCGGATCGATGCCGACGATCTCGGCGCCGCCCATCAGGGAGCCGAGCAGGACGTTGAGTCCGCCCGCGAAGCTGATGGGCATGCACAGCGCGACTGTGCGTCCGTCGGCCAGGCCGAACCGCTCGTTGAGCAGTTGCGCGTCGGCCAGCCACAGGCCGTTGGTGTGCCAGACGGCTTTCGGCACGCCGGTCGAGCCGGAGGTGAACTGGATGCTGGTGACGTCGAGCGGTCCGCGGGTGCCGCCGAGCGGCTCGCCGGCCTGCTCGCCGACAGGGCCGATGCCGGCCGGGAGGGACACCGGCACCACCCGGATGTCGTGTTCGCGCAGCACCTCGGTGATCGTGGCGATGCGGTTGGCCGGCAGGTCCGGGTCGATGGTCACGACGGTGGTGGGCCCGGCGAACAGGCCCAGCACGGTGCACACGGTGACCGGGTCCAGCGGTGCGGGGATCAGCGCGGCCTGGGCCCTGCCGGACGGGGCCGGGGCGGCTGCCCGCATCGACCGGGCCCCGGCCAGCAGCTCTGCGTAGGTCACCTGTCCGGTCCCGGTGCGCAGCGCGACGCGATCCGGGTGGCGTCGGGCGGTGGCCTCGAAGTGAGCCGCCACCGACGGATGGTCCAGCGGGTGCTCGGCGGGAACGGGTGGTTGCGCGGAGCCGGCAGGTGCCGGCGCCGCCGTCCTCGCCGGTGGGCGTCCGGCGTACCGATTCCGCAGACCGACGGCGGCGACCGCCCCTCCGAGCGTGACGGCTCCCGCTGCCAGGACCTTGCCTCTGAAACGGTCCATGCGGTGTCGTCCTATCGCTGGTGACTGAAGAGCCCGGCCGGACCACCGGCCGCTGGGGCAGGTTAGCCTAGCTTTACCTAATACGCTAGCCGGTGCCGCCGGACTGTGCGGCGGCCCGGTAGCCGCGGACCGCCAGCGGCCCGAAGACGGCGGTCAGGGCGAACAGCCAGGCCGCGCAGGCCAGCAGCGACGCTCCGGCCGGCTCGCCCTCGGCGAGCGCACGCATGGCATCCACGACCGGAGTGAGGGGCTGCAACCGGATCGCCGGCTGGATCCAGCTGGGGAACAGTTCCACGGGGGCGACGCCGCCGGTGCAGAAGGCCAACCCGATCGCCGAGCTTCCCAACAGGGTGAGCAACGCGGTGCTGCGGGTGCGCGCCGACACGGTGACCACCACCGCGGAGAACACCGCGACGACCAGCGCGGGAATGGCCAGGAAGATCGCTACGGCGAACCAGCCCCCGTGAAAGCGCAGCCCGAGCACCATGCCGACCAGCAGGATGATCCCGCCGGCCGCGACGGTCCGCAGCGTTTCGGACAGCAGCGTGCCGGCCAGGAACACGCCCCGGGGCACAGGCGTCACCCACAGGCTGCTCATCAGGCCGCTGTCGCGTTCGGCGGGAATCTGGAAGCCGGTTCCGATCGCGGCGGTCATGGCGCCGGCCACGGTGCACATCGGAACGAGGGCCGACAGGTTGTCGCCGCCGGTCAACTGCACCATCGACTTGCTGACCACGAGGTCGTAGGTCAACAGCAGCAGCGTGGGCAGCAGTAGTGCCTGTACCGGCACCAGCGGGTGGCGCCGCCAGTGCTTCATGTTGCGCTCGGCGAGTACCAGGGCAGGTCTCATCGGCGCCGTCCCTGCAGGTAGGCCGCGATCACTCCGAACCCGACCAGCAACCCCGCGCACCAGGCCAGCGCGGCGGCGAGGTCGGCGGCGCCGACCGAATCCCGCGCCAGGTCGCGCAGCGTGTCCACGATCTGGGAAACCGGTTGGTGCCGGACGAAGGGCTGCACCCAGTCGGGGAACGACTCGGCGGGTGCCAGCGCCGTCGAGACGAGGACCAGGATCAGCTGTGGCACCAGCAGCAGCTGTCCGGCGCCGAACCTGGCGATCGCGGTACCCACCGCATCGCCTGCCAGCGACAGCGCGATCGTGAGGATCAGCGGGATCGACAGGAAGGCGACCACGTCGCCGAATCGGCCGGGCAGGTGGCCGCCGAACAGGTGGGCGGCACCGATGGTCGCGGCCAGGGCGAGGCATCCTCGCACCAGGCAGTAGAGCTGGCGCGCGGCCATCGGCGTGAACACCGACATGGGCTGGGTGCGCAGCCGGACCGCGAAGCCGGTGACCTCCTCCCAGGCGGCCCGGTCGGCGGTGGTCACCGCGCCCAGCAGCATGGCCTGCACGATGATGCCGGGCAACACATAGTCGACATAGCTCAGCTCGCCGGTGTCGATGACGTGGCGCAACGCCAGATTGACGCCGATCAGCGCCGCCGCCGGAGCGAGCACCCCGATGGCCAGATCGAAATCGCGCGCCGAGATCCGCATCATCCGCCCGGTCAGCGCGGTGAGTGCGGTCACCGCCCCGCTGCTGTCGGCGTCAGGTGCAGGAACACCTCGTCGAGGGTGGGTTTGCGCAGCGAGACGTCGATCAGTTCGACACCGAGCTGATCCGTTCGCCGGATCACCTCGGCGAGGGTGCCGACACCGCTGCGGGCGCGCACCGACACCGTGTTGGACTGCTCATCGGCATCGACCTCGTCGAGTGCGGCCAGCGCGGCTGCCACCCGGGCTACGTCGGCGGTGTGGACCAGGGTGATCTGGCAGTAGGTCGCACCCGTCTGCGCCTTGAGTTGCTCGGCCGTCCCGCTCGCCGCCACCTTGCCGGCGTCGAGGATGACGATCGAATCGCTGAGGATGTCGGCTTCTTCGAGGTACTGCGTGGTCAGCAGCACGGTGACGCCGTCGGCGGCCAGCGTGGCCACCAGTTCCCACACCTGGCGGCGGCTGCGCGGGTCCAGTCCGGTGGTCGGCTCGTCGAGGAACAGCACCTCCGGACGCGCCACCAGCGCCGCGGCGATGTCGACGCGGCGTTTCATCCCGCCGGAATACGTTCCCACCGGGCGGTTGGCGGCGTGCTCGAGCTCGAACTGAGTGATCAGTTCGCCGGCACGCGCCCGGGCGGCCCGGCGGCGCAGGCCGCGCATCTGGCCGAACAGCATGAGGTTCTCGTGGCCGGTCAGGAAATCGTCGAGGCAGGCGCTCTGGCCGGTCACGCCGATGCGGCGACGGACCTGCCTGGCCTGGGTGGCGACGTCGAAACCGGCGACGAGCGCGCGTCCTGAGGTCGGGCGGATCAGGGTGGACAGGATCTGCACGGTGGTGGTCTTGCCCGCACCGTTGTGGCCCAGCAGGCCCAGGACCGAGCCGGTGGGGACGGTCAGACTGACCTCGTGCAGTGCGGTTACGCCGTCGTAGGACTTGGACAGGCGATCCAGCTCGATCACCGGATCTCCTTCCTCGCCGGGGACAGGGGGTGGTCCGGACGCCGTGCGCGGCCCGAACCCGAACAGAGCTTAGGTTAACCTCTCCTAAGCTTGGCGTCCCGGGGGCCGACAATGAGTTGGCGCCGGGTCGGGCGCGCGCACTAACCTGGGGGGAATCAGCTACGGGCGCGTCATCGCCGCGCCCGGTTTTTCATGAAGTCTCGCCGGGAGGGTCAGCGTGATCACCGCAACGGACCTCGAGGTCCGCGCCGGGGCGCGCACGCTGCTCGCCACCGAAGGGTCGGCGCTGCGCGTGCAGCCCGGCGACCGGATCGGGCTGGTGGGGCGCAACGGCGCCGGCAAGACCACCACGATGCGCATCCTGGCAGGCGAGGGGGAGCCCTACGCCGGGACCGTCACCCGCTCCGGTGAGGTCGGCTATCTGCCCCAGGACCCGCGTGAGGGCGACCTGGACATGCTGGCCCGCGACCGGGTGCTCTCGGCCCGCGGCCTCGACACCCTGCTCGCCGAGTTGGAGAAGCAGCAGGTCCTGATGGCCGAGGTGGCCGACGATGCGGCCCGCGACAAGGCGGTGCGGCGCTACGGCCAGCTCGAGGAGCGGTTCGCCGCGCTCGGCGGGTACGCCGCCGAGAGCGAGGCGGGGCGGATCTGCGCGAGCCTGGGCCTACCCGAACGCGTGCTGACCCAGCCGCTGCGCACGCTCTCCGGCGGTCAGCGGCGCAGGGTCGAGCTGGCCAGGATCCTGTTCGCCGCCAGCGAGGGCGCCGGCGGCGGATCCAGTTCGCAGACCACGCTGCTGCTCGACGAGCCGACCAACCACCTCGACGCCGACTCGATCGGGTGGCTGCGGACGTTTCTGCAGAACCACACCGGCGGCTTGGTGGTGATCAGCCACGACGTCGAGTTGCTGGCCGACGTCGTCAATCGGGTCTGGTTCCTGGATGCGGTGCGCGGTGAGGCCGACGTCTACAACATGGGCTGGCAGAAGTACCTCGACGCCCGCGCCACCGACGAGGCCCGGCGGCGCCGCGAACGCGCCAATGCCGAACGCAAGGCCGGCGCGCTGCGCAACCAGGCCGCCAAGATGGGCGCCAAGGCCACCAAAGCCGTTGCCGCGCAGAACATGCTGCGCAGGGCGGACCGGATGATGGCTGCCCTCGACGAGGAACGGGTGGCCGACAAGGTGGCCCGGATCAAGTTCCCCACGCCTGCCGCTTGCGGACGCACGCCGCTGATGGCCAAGGGGCTGACCAAGACCTACGGCTCACTGGAGGTCTTCACCGGGGTCGATCTGGCGATCGACCGCGGCTCACGGGTCGTCGTACTGGGCCTCAACGGCGCGGGAAAGACGACGTTGTTGCGGTTGCTCGCCGGTGTCGAGATTCCGGAGGCGGGCGCGCTGGAGCCGGGGCACGGCTGCAAGGTCGGCTATTTCGCGCAGGAGCACGACACTCTCGACAACGGAACCACGGTGTGGGAGAACATCCGCCACGCCGCGCCCGACACCGGGGAGCAGGACCTGCGCGGGCTGCTCGGAGCGTTCATGTTCAGCGGCGCGCAGCTCGATCAGCTCGCGGGCACGCTGTCCGGCGGCGAGAAGACGCGGCTGGCCCTGGCCGGTCTGGTTGCTTCCACCGCTAACGTGCTGCTGCTCGACGAGCCGACCAACAACCTCGATCCGGCCTCGCGCGAGCAGGTTCTCGACGCGTTGCGCAGTTACGTCGGCGCCGTGGTGCTGGTGACCCACGACCCGGGTGCGGCCGAGGCCCTCGACCCGCAGCGGGTGGTGTTGCTGCCCGACGGCACCGAGGACTTCTGGTCCGAGGAGTACCGCGACCTCATCGAGCTCGCCTGACCGTCTCCGCGGAGGTGTCAACGGCTGATCCCGTGGGTATGCGTGGAGTCGGCACAGACTCCGGGAGGCGTTGATGACGAAGGACAGCCAGTCGAGGGACCAGTTGCTCACCGAGCTTCGTAGTGCCTATGAACGCGGGGCGAGCATCCGCAACCTCGCCGCGTCCACCGGCCGTTCCTACGGATCGGTGCACAGCCTGCTCCGCGAGTCGGGCACCGCGATGCGCAGCCGGGGCGGGCCCAACCACCGTCGCAGGATGTAGCCGCTACCGCTGACGCACCGAATCCTCGACCAGATCGAGGACGGCTCCGAGCTTCTCGGGATCGTCGCCGGAGGCCAGCCGGGCCACCAATCCGTCGAGCACCAGCTCCAGGTAGGTGCGCAGCACGTCACCGGGCACGTCGTCGCGTAACCGGCCGGCCTGTTTCTGGCGCCGGAGCCGTTCGGCCGTGGCGGCCGACAACTCCGCCGAACGCTCGGCCCAGCCACTGCTGAAAGCGGGATCGTTGCGCAGCTTCCGCGCGATCTCGAGCCGGGTCGCCAGCCAGTCGAACTGATCCGGCGCGGCGAGCAGGTCGCGCATCACCTGGATCAGCCCTTCACGGGCGGCGACGTCGGCCATCCGTTCGGCGTCCTCGCGAGCCAACTCGAAGAACAGGGTGTCCTTGTCGCGGAAGTGGTGGAAGATTGCGCCGCGCGACAGCCCGATGGTCTCCTCGAGCCGTCGCACGGTCGCGCTCTCGTACCCGTACCGGGCAAAACACCGGCGAGCACCGTCGAGGATCTGGCGACGACGGGCCGCCAGATGATCCTCGGTGACCCGTGGCATGGGTTGAGCCCGACCGACTTCTACGACTTGAGCATGTTGCGCAGCACGTACTGCAGGATGCCGCCGTTGCGGTAGTAGTCGGCCTCACCGGGGGTGTCGATCCGTACCACCGCGTCGAACTCGACCTTCGATCCGTCCTCCTTGGTGGCGGTCACCTTGACGGTCTTCGGGGTCTTGCCGTTGTTGAGCTCCTCGATGCCGGCGATGTCGTAGGTCTCGGTTCCGTCGAGCTTCAGCGAAGCCGCGGATTCCCCGGCCGGGAACTGCAGCGGGATGACGCCCATGCCGATCAGGTTGGACCGGTGGATGCGCTCGAAGGACTCGGTGATGACCGCGCGCACACCCAGCAGCGTGGTGCCCTTGGCAGCCCAGTCCCGCGACGAGCCGGACCCGTATTCCTTGCCGCCCAGCACGACCAGCGGGATGCCGGCCTTCTGGTAGTTCACCGAGGCGTCGTAGATGAACGCCTGCGGCGCACCATCCTGGGTGAAGTCGCGGGTGTAGCCGCCGGACACGTCGTCGAGCAGCTGGTTGCGCAGCCGGATGTTGGCGAAGGTGCCGCGGATCATCACCTCGTGGTTGCCGCGGCGCGACCCCAGCGAGTTGAAGTCCTTGGGCTGTACGCCGTTGGCCTCCAGGTACTGCGCGGCCGGGGTGCCCTTCTTGATGCTTCCGGCCGGGCTGATGTGGTCGGTGGTCACCGAATCTCCCAGCAGGGCAAGGACCCTGGCACCCTTGATGTCGCTGACCGGCTCCGGCTCTGCGGGCATGCCCTCGAAGTAGGGCGCCTTGCGCACGTAGGTCGAGGCGTCGTCCCACTCGAAGGTGTTGCCCTCCGGCGTCGGCAGGGAGCGCCACCGCTCGTCGCCCTTGAAGACATCGGCGTAGGAGTCGCTGAACATCTCCCGGTTGATCGAGGAGGCGATGGTCTCCTGGATCTCGGCCGGCGTGGGCCAGATGTCCTTGAGGAACACGTCGTTGCCGTCGGAGTCCCGGCCCAGCGGGTCGGTCTCGAAGTCGAAGTCCATCGTGCCGGCCAGGCCGTAGGCGATCACCAGCGGCGGGGAGGCCAGGTAGTTCATCTTGACATCGGGGGAGATGCGGCCCTCGAAGTTGCGGTTGCCGGACAGCACCGCGGTCACCGACAGGTCGTTGTCGTTGATCGCGGCCGAGATCTCCTCGGGCAGCGGGCCGGTGTTGCCGATGCACGTGGTGCAGCCGTAGCCGCCCAGGTAGTAGCCGAGCTTCTCCAGATACGGCCACAGGCCGGCCTTGTTGTAGTAGTCGGTGACCACCTGGGAGCCGGGCGCCATGTTGGTCTTCACCCACGGCTTGGTGGACAGCCCCTTCTCGACGGCTTTCTTGGCCAGCAGCGCCGCACCCAGCATCACCGACGGGTTGGAGGTGTTGGTGCACGAGGTGATGCCGGCGACCACGACCGCGCCGTGGTCGAGCACGAAGTCGCCGCGCTCGGCGGACTTCACGCTGACCGGCTTGCTCGGCCTGCCGTGTGAACCGTTGGCCGCCGAGGGGCGCGCGTCGACCGCGCCGTCGTCGGCGAAGGACAACGACACCGAGTCGCTGGCCGGGAAGGACTCCTCGACGGCCTCGTCGAGCTTGGTCTCCGGGGCCGGGTGGTTCTCCTCGACGTAGTTGTGGATGTCCTTGCGGAACGCGTTCTTCGCGTCGGAGAGCTCGATACGGTCCTGCGGGCGCTTGGGTCCGGAGATCGACGGCACCACGTCACCGAGGTCGAGCTCGAGGTATTCGGAGAAGACCGGTTCCTTGTCCGGGTTGTGCCACATGCCCTGGGTCTTGGCGTAGGCCTCGACGAGCGCCAGCTGCTCCTCGGTGCGGCCGGTCAGGCGCAGGTAGTTGATGGTCTCCTCGTCGATCGGGAACATCGCAGCGGTGGAACCGAATTCGGGGCTCATGTTGCCCAGCGTCGCGCGGTTGGCCAGCGGGACCTCGGCCACACCCTTGCCGTAGAACTCGACGAACTTGCCGACCACACCATGCTTGCGCAGCATGTCGGTGACGGTGAGCACCACGTCGGTGGCGGTGACCCCGGGCTTGATCTCTCCGGTCAGTTTGAACCCGACGACACGGGGGATGAGCATCGAGACGGGTTGCCCCAGCATGGCCGCCTCGGCCTCGATGCCGCCGACGCCCCAGCCCAGCACGCCGAGGCCGTTCTCCATGGTGGTGTGCGAGTCGGTGCCCACGCAGGTGTCGGGATAGGCCATCTGGATCTTTCCCGCCCCATCTTCGCCCGCTCGATCGCGCACCATGACCACGCGGGCCAGGTACTCGATGTTCACCTGGTGCACGATGCCGGTGCCCGGCGGGACGACCTTGAAGTCGTCGAACGCGCCCTGGCCCCAGCGCAGGAACTGGTAGCGCTCGCCGTTTCTCTCGTATTCCAGTTCGACGTTGCGTTCGAAGGCGTCGGCGCTGCCGAACACGTCGAGGATCACCGAGTGGTCGATGACCATCTCGGCGGGCGAGAGCGGGTTGACCTTCTCCGGGTCGCCGCCCAGCGCCGAGACCGCCTCGCGCATGGTGGCCAGGTCGACCACGCACGGCACGCCGGTGAAGTCCTGCATGAGCACGCGGGCCGGGGTGAACTGGATCTCGATGCTCGGCTCGGCGCTCGGATCCCAGTTGGCGATCGCCTCGATGTGATCCTTGGTGATGTTGGCGCCGTCCTCGGTGCGCAGCAGGTTCTCGGCGAGCACCTTGAGGCTGTAGGGGAGTTTCTCGGTGCCGGGCACCGCGTCGAGGCGGTAGATCTCGTAACTGTTGGCTCCGACCTCGAGCGTGTCGCGTGCTCCGAACGAGTTCACGGATGAATTCTTGGTGCTCACATCAACTCCCGGCTGTATTCATCGCCGCGACGGGCTGTGTCGGCGGCGTTCTCACCCTAACAGTACGCTTGTCCTGTAATTAATCCCAGGGTGTCCTTCAGTCTTGTCGCTGGCCGCTGCTGGTGCCACTTCAACGGGTACCCGCCTTCCGAACGTGTCTGCGCCGCCTTGGTCCGGGGGTCGGCTAGGGTGCGCGTGTGAGTGGAGTGCAGTCCATCGGCTTCCTGCCCGGGTACATCCCGCCCGATATCGACATGGATCAGGTGCAGGCCGATGTGTCCGACGACGGGATCAGCGTCGCGCCGGCCTACCAGGCAGACGTGCCCGCTCTGCGTCAGATCATCGAGGCGGCCCGCGAACAGGGGATCGACCTCAAGATCGTCGCCATCGACTACAACCCGCCGATCGACACGCCGCTTCGCGACATCGCCACCGAGGTGGGTCAGGCCAACCCGGGTTCGACGGTACTGGCGATGAGCCCGTCCTACGCCGGGACCTACAGCACAGAGTTCGATCGGGTGGACCTCGAGGCCGGCGAGGACCTGGCCGAGACGGGCAACCCGGTGCAGTCCTCGACGAATTTCGTGGGGGAGCTGACGACCCCGGACTTTCCGTGGACACCATTCACGATTGTGCTCATTTTCGCCACGATTCTCGGGGTCGTGGCTACCCGCGCGCTGCAGAAATGGGGCAAACGGGCTACCGGCCCCAGCGCAGCGTCCACCAGCGACGATTAGAGACTTCCCGCTCGCTGCGCAAATTCAAACATCACCGTTTGATAACGCGAAAAGCAATTACATTGTTGTAGTTCGTTACTAAAGTTCCTTTAGCGTTAGATGTGACGTACGGTGCAATCGGCGGCTGATGATGCAGTTGTTCTACATGTGACTTGTGTGGTCCTTGTGACTTCTGTGGTCAGGCGCCGGAGAATCTTCCGACACGTTCGCGTGGAGCCTTAGGAGACTTGAGTCGGATGAGACGCATCCCTGGCGGCGCCCCCGCTTCGCGGCTGTGCGCCGCTTCCCTGGCCTTCAGCCTGGTCGTGACGACACCCGGCCTCGCCCAGGCGCAGCCGGCCAGCCCCGACGACCTGGCCGAACTCGTCACCGAGGTCGCCAACGTCAACCAGCAACTGCAGGACCTCGGCGCCGCGATCCAGACCCAGCAGGAGAGCGTCAACAAGGCGATCCTGGACGTCAAGACGGCGCGGGACACCGCATCGGAGGCCCAGCAGGAGGTCGACGCCAGCGCCGAGCGTGTCGAGCACGCCAACACCGCCATCGCCGACGCCCAGCAGCGCTTCGACACCTTCGCCGCGGCGATGTACGTCAACGGTCCGTCCAGTTCCTACGTGATGGCCTCCGACCCCGCCGACATCCTCCAGACCGCCGCCGCCGGTGAGACATTGGCGATCAGCTCCCGCCAGGTGATGTCGGATCTGCAGCAGGCACGCACTGAACAGGTCAACAAGGAGTCGGCGGCGCGGCTGGCCAAGCAGCAGGCCGACGAGGCCGTCACCGCCGCCGAGAGCAGTCAGCGCGACGCCGTCGACGCGCTGACCGACGCCCAGGAGACGTTCAAGACGCAGCAGGTCGAACTCGACCGGCTCACCGCCGAGCGCGAACAGGCCCAGGCCAAACTCGAGGAAGCCCGCACACTGGCCGCGCCGAGCGGGTCGGCCGGTCCGGCCCGTCCCGCGGCCGCCGCGCCCGGCACCGGCGCCTCGGGCGCACCGTCGCCGGCCAAACCCGGTGGCGTCAACCCGGATTGGGACGTCGACCCGGCCACCGGCAACCGTGACACCGCCTGGGACATGACCCTGCCCCAGATCCCCAGCGCATTCGTCAGCGGTGACCCGATCCAGATCATCAACGCGGTGATCCTGATCATCTCCACCTCGCTCGAGGTGACCCAGAACCTGGGCCGCAAGTTCATGCAGAGCATCGGGTTGCTGCCCACCGAGACGGGGATCACCAACGGGGCGATCCCGGTCACGGCCGGCCCGCAGGCGACCGAGTTCGTGATCCGGCGCGGCATGTCGCAGCTCGGCGTGCCCTACTCGTGGGGCGGTGGAAACGCCTCCGGGCCCAGCCGCGGCATCGACCACGGCGCCGGAACCGTCGGGTTCGACTGCTCCGGGCTGATGCTCTACATGTTCGCCGGCGCCGGGATCAAACTCGACCACTACTCGGGTTCGCAGTACAACGCCGGCCGCAAGATCCCGTCCTCGCAGATGCGCCGCGGCGACATGCTCTTCTGGGGTCCCAACGGTAGCCAGCACGTCGCGATGTACCTGGGCAACAACCAGATGCTCGAGGCGCCCTACACCGGTTCGGTGGTCAAGATCTCGCCGGTGCGCACCAGCGGAATGACGCCGTACGCCGTCCGAATGATCGAGTGGTGATCACCCTGCGCCGTTTCGTCATCGCCCTCGTTGCCGCGGCAGGCGTGGCACTGGGCCCCGTCGCGCCGGCATCGGCCCAGCCCGAAGCCGGCCAGTGGGATCCCACGCTGCCCAAGCTGATCAGCGCCGGCGCCCCCGGCGATCCGCTGGCCATCGCCAACGCGTCACTGGCGGCCACCGCACAGGCCACCGAGGTCACCATGGGTCTCGGGCGCAAGTTCCTGCAGACCATCGGATTGGTGCCGCCGGACGCCGTCAATGTGGCACCCGGAAGCGTGCGGGGGCCGGCCGCCATCGAATACGCCATCCGGCGCGGTGGTAGTCAGATGGGCGTGCCCTATTCCTGGGGCGGCGGCAAACCCTCCGGCCCGAGCCGGGGGATCGACTCCGGCGCCAACACCGTCGGCTTCGACTGCTCGGGGTTCACCCAGTTCTCCTACGCCGGCGTCGGCGTCCTGATCCCGAAGTACTCCGGCGACCAGTACGACACCGGACGCAAGGTTCCCGTCTCCCAGGCCAAGCGAGGGGACCTGCTGTTCTGGGGTCCGGGCGGCAGCCAGCACGTCGCGATGTACCTCGGCGGCGGAAAGATGCTGGAGTCCTCCGGCAGCGCCGGCCAGGTGACCGTGAGTCCGGTGCGCACGGCCGGCCTGCAGCCCTATGCGGCCCGCATTATCGAAACCTGAGCGTGTCCTGAACCCAACCTGAGCACCATCGGTGAAAGGGTGGGGCGCGCCGCGCGCGGCCGTGGGCGACGTCGACGGATTTCGAACCGCCTGGAATAGTTGACGGCGAGCGCGTGGCCATGAGCGGCTCGCGCCGCACAGACCTGTAGGTACTGCGCATGTGGAAGGAACGTTGATGACCGCACCGAGTGGGCCGCCGCAGGGCTCTGGAGGATTTCCCGGACAGGCCCCGGCGCCCGGCTACGCCGCAGGTGCGCACGCCGCGCCGGCCGCGCCCGCGCAGAACAACGGCGGACTGCAGAGCGAGGTACACACTCTCGAGCGGGCCATCTTCGAGGTCAAGCGAATCATCGTGGGCCAGGATCAGCTGGTCGAGCGGATGCTGGTCGGGCTGCTCGCCAAGGGCCACGTGCTGCTCGAGGGCGTACCAGGGGTGGCCAAGACGCTGGCCGTGGAGACCTTCGCCAAGGTCGTCGGCGGCACCTTCGCCCGCATCCAGTTCACCCCCGACCTGGTTCCGACCGACATCATCGGCACCCGGATCTACCGTCAGGGCAAAGAGGAGTTCGACATCGAACTCGGCCCGGTGGTCGCCAACTTCCTGCTCGCCGACGAGATCAACCGTGCTCCGGCCAAGGTCCAGTCGGCCCTGCTCGAGGTGATGGCCGAGCGCAAGATCTCCATCGGTGGCAAGACGTTTCCGCTGCCCAGCCCGTTCCTGGTGATGGCCACCCAGAACCCGATCGAGCAAGAGGGCGTCTACCAGCTGCCCGAAGCCCAGCGCGACCGCTTCCTGTTCAAACTGAACGTCGGCTACCCCTCACCGGAGGAGGAGCGCGAGATCATCTACCGGATGGGCGTCAAGCCGCCGGAGCCCAAGGGCATCCTCGGCACCGGCGATCTGCTGCGGCTGCAGGACCTCGCCGCCAACACGTTCGTGCATCACGCGCTGGTCGACTACGTGGTGCGCATCGTCACCGCCACCCGCGAGCCGGAGAAGTTCGGCATGCCCGACGCCCAGGCGTGGATCGCCTACGGCGCCTCCCCGCGCGCATCGCTGGGCATCATCGCTGCCTCGCGCGCGCTGGCGCTGATCCGCGGCCGCGACTACGTCATCCCGCAGGACGTCGTCGAGATCATCCCGGACGTGCTGCGTCACCGTCTGGTGCTGACCTATGACGCGCTGGCCGACGAGGTCTCCTCGGAGACGGTGATCAGCCGCATCATGCAGACGGTTGCGCTGCCCCAGGTGAACGCCATTCCGCAGCAAGGCCATTCGGCGCCCCCCGGGGTTCCGGCGGCGGCCGCGGCGGGCGGGCGCTGAGGATGCGTAGGCGGCGCACCCCGTGACGGCGTCCTCCGAGTCTTCCGGCAAGTCTTCCGGGTCCTCCGGCCCGTCCCGATCCGCCGGACCCTCTGAATCGGCCGCCACCGGTTCCTCGCGCGGAGTCGACCTGCCCTCGCTGCAGCGCGGGGAGATCCGGGATCCGGCCCTGACCGCGGCGTTACGCAAACTCGAACTGACGGTGCGGCGCAAGCTCGACGGCGTGCTGCACGGGGATCATCTGGGTCTGCTGCCGGGCCCGGGATCCGAGCCGGGGGAGTCGCGGACCTATCAGCCCGGCGACGACGTCCGCCGGATGGACTGGTCGGTCACGGCGCGGACCACCACCCCGCACGTTCGTCAGATGATCGCCGACCGGGAGTTGGAGACATGGCTGGTGGTCGACGTGTCGTCCAGCCTGGACTTCGGCACCGCCGGTTGTGAGAAGCGCGATCTGGCCGTGGCGGCCGCAGCGGCCATCGCCTTCCTCAACAGCGGTGGCGGCAACCGTCTCGGCGCGATCATCTCCAACGGTGACACCATGCGCCGGGTGCCCGCCCTGTCGGGCCGGATGCACGAACAGGAGTTGTTGCGGGCGATCGCGACCACTCCGCGGGCGCCGATGGGAGTGCGCGGGGACCTCGCGGCCGCGATCGACGCGCTGCGCAGGCCGGAACGCCGACGCGGGATGGCCGTGATCATCAGCGATTTCCTGGGGCCGATCGACTGGATGCGCCCGCTGCGCGCCATCTCCGGGCGGCACGAGGTGCTCGGCATCGAGGTGCTCGATCCGCGTGACATCGAACTCCCGCCGGTCGGTGATGTCATCCTGCAGGACACCGAGACCGGCCGCACCCGCGAGTTCACCATCGACGAGCAGCTGCGCAGTGACTTCGAGCGCGCGGCGGCGGCGCACCGCGCCGAGGTCGCGCGCACACTGCGCCGGTGTGACGCTCCACTGCTGACCCTGCGGACCGACCGCGACTGGATCGCCGACGTGGTCCGTTTCGTCGCGAGTCGCCGGCGCGGCGCGCTGGCTGCGGCCCGATGAGCAGATGATCAACGAAATGACAAGTAGCAGATGACTTTACCGTTCTTCGGCCCGATGTCTCTGACAGGCTTCGAACACCCCTGGTTCTTCCTGTTCTTCCTGGTCGTCCTCGGGTTGATCGCGCTTTACATCATCGTGCAGGTGGCCCGCCAGCAGCGGATGTTGCGATTCGCCAACATGGAGCTGCTGGAAAGCGTCGCCCCGCAGCGGCCCAATCGCTTTCGGCACCTGCCGGCCATCCTGCTCGTCGCATCGATGGTCCTGTTCACCATCGCGATGGCCGGCCCCACCCACGACGTCCGCATTCCGCGCAACCGCGCGGTGGTCATGCTGGTGATGGACGTCTCGCAGTCGATGCGGGCCACCGACGTCGCCCCCAACCGGCTTGCGGCCGCGCAGGAGGCGGCCAAACAGTTCGCCGATCAGCTCACCCCGGGCATCAATCTCGGCCTGATCTCGTATGCGGGAACAGCGACGGTGCTGGTGTCTCCCACCACCAATCGTGAGGCGACCAAGAACGCGATCGACAAGCTGCAGCTGGCCGACCGCACCGCCACCGGTGAGGGGATCTTCACCGCGCTGCAGGCCATCGCCACCGTCGGCGCAGTCATCGGCGGCGGCGACGAACCGCCGCCGGCACGCATCGTGCTGATGTCCGACGGTAAGGAGACCGTGCCGTCGAACCCGGACAACCCGAAGGGCGCCTACACCGCGGCTCGCACCGCCAAGGACCAGGGGGTGCCGATCTCGACGGTGTCGTTCGGAACGCCCTACGGCTACGTCGAGATCAACGAGCAGCGCCAGCCGGTGCCCGTCGACGACGAGATGCTGGCCAAGATCGCCGAGCTCTCCGGCGGCGAGGCGTTCACCGCCTCCAGTCTCGAGCAGCTCAAGGCCGTCTTCACCGATCTGCAGGAGCAGATCGGCTACGAGACCATCAAGGGCGACGCCAGCGTGGGTTGGCTGCGACTGGGCGCGCTGGTACTGGCTGTCGCGGCGCTGGGCGCGTTGCTGATCAACCGGCGCCTGCCCAACTAGTAGCGGGTGCTGCCGGCCGGCAGTGGCGGAGACGACTGTCGAGAGCGGTGGCGCCTGGGAGAGATCGCCCAGAAC
Organism: Mycobacterium sp. ABE4_509; assembly: GCF_056160785.1. Classification (NCBI taxonomy): domain Bacteria; kingdom Bacillati; phylum Actinomycetota; class Actinomycetes; order Mycobacteriales; family Mycobacteriaceae; genus Mycobacterium; species Mycobacterium sp. ABE4_509. The sequence goes on from NZ_JBSWXU010000080.1 coordinate 19,657, forward strand.
GATTGTTCGGCAATCACGTCACCGGTATCTCGACTCCGCGGCATGCCGGTGCGCAATGATGCCCGCGCAGGCGAGCCGCATAGAGGCGCCATGCGATCAGCGCCCCGATCGCCTTGACGATCGGGTGGACGACGTCGACAACACCCAGTGCGACGGCGTTGTGGGCGAGGTAGAGCGGGATATTCACCGAGAGCACCAGCAGCGATGATGCCAGCAGGGCGGCGCTGGCAGCCCGGCACGCCCGCAATGCCCGCTGGCATCGTCGCCACGCCAGCCCCTCGCGGCGGACCAGGCCCAACACGACACCGACTATGGGATAGCCGGCTGCGAGCAGCACCGCACTGACGGTCGCCGTCGTGGCCTGCAGGATGATCTTGGGGAGGAAGAATGCCTCGGCGGATCCACTCAGCGTGGCCATCAGCGCACCGGCACTGACCATGGTCAACGCGCCGACCGGCAGCCAGGGCGATTTGCGTTGCACCAACCGGATGGACAGCACGACAACGCCGACCGTCAGCGCGAGCGTGACGGCCAGCCCCACCTCTCGGGTGGTCGCATAGACCAGCGTGAACGTCAGCGCCGGGGTGACATCCAGCACCAGGGGGCGGATCTGGGCGACGATCGCGCTCCGGGTGGGAGGCACCGCCGGTGCGTGTGCGACCTCCGGGGCAGGCGACGACGGCTGGCGACGGTCTGCGCTGCGCGGTGGTTCGGTCACGGCGTCGTCACATCTGCGATCAGAGGGTGGGCCCTCGACCGGCAGCCGACCGCCGGGTGAGGGCCGGTATGGGGTGCGGTGCTGGTCTCTGGTTCCGGCGATGTCCACCTCGGTGCATCCTTGGGAACGCGGCGGGCGTACTTCGTTGTTCTCATCTCAGTTCCTTGGCTCACGGACGTGTCGGATCGCTCGGTGACGCGGGGATCGGATGTCAGTCGACGCGCAGTGATGTGATCGTCTCCTGCAGCGACGGCGGCAGACCCGCGCTGCCCTCCACGCGTACGGTGTGCAGGGTGCCGTTCCAGGCGAAAGGTGGCACGTAGTCGTCGGTGACGGGCAGTCCGCGCGCATAGCCGAGGGTCAGCCGCGTTCCGCCGTGCTGCCAGGCGATCGGCAGCCCGGCGTTGACCGTGGCGCTGCCGGCAACGGAGCCGTCGACGAGCAGCTCGACCACCGAGCCGTGCTGCCCAGCGGGTTTCAGGCGGCACCCGAGAAGATGGCGGCCTGGCGAGATCGGATGTTCGGCAGTGACATTCACTGCGGCGCCGGGTAACACCACGGCTGCCGAGAGTTGAGCCGCGACGGCGTACACCGCCAGACCACCGTTGCAGTCGCCGAGCGCGAACAAGACGCCCTGGGCTATGCCGGTGGCCTCGACCTCGGCGACGATCTGGCCGCCACCGACCAACAGTGGCAGGGCCTCGTCGGAGACCGGACCACCGTCTGGGTACAGCACGACCCTGGGCTGGGGCGGGTACTCGGGAAGTACAGCGGCAGAAGCGACACGCGAAATCAGTGAATCGGCCAGCGGAAGAACGTGGTGCTGTTGAGCTTCGTCCATCCAGAGACCGCGGAGCCACTCGAGCACCTCGGGGTGCTGTTCGGCGATGTCGTGGGCCTCGGAGAAGTCCTCACCGAGGCGGAACAGCGCCCACTGGTCGGTGTCGAAATCGCGGCTGCCCGTCATCAGTTCTTCCTCGTCGGCGACACCGGCGCAGATGTGATCGGTGGTGGCCTTCCAGCCCTCGGCGACAATCGCGCGGGATCCCAGCATCTCGAAGTACTGTCTGGTCCTCGGGTCGGGCGCGTCCGCGTCGGCGAAGGTCTCCGTCAAGCTGGCACCATGCAACGGCATCTGGGGCACGCCGTCGAGCTCACTGGGCGCGGCCACTGCGCACACGTCGAGAACTGTTGGGGCCAGATCGATGACGTGACTGAATTGGTGACGAATCGCACCGGCATCTCGGATTCGCTCCGGATGATGCACGATCAGCGGGACGCGGGTACCGCCGAGCCAGGTATAGCGCTTCCACAGCCGGAACGGGGTGTTGCCGGCCCACGCCCAGCCCCACGGATAGTGCGGATAGCTGTGGTGGCCGCCCCACTGGTCGAGATGGGCCAGATTGTCCCGCAGGTCATCTCGTACCCGATGGCTGAAGCGATGCTCGTTGACGGTGCCGTTGACTCCGCCTTCGGCGCTGGCCCCATTGTCCGACATCACCATGATCAGGGTGTTGTCGAGCTGACCGACCCGCTCGAGCGCGGAGATGAGTCGACCGATCTGGGCGTCGGTGTGGCTGAGGAACCCGGCGTAGACCTCGTGGGTTCGCGCGGAGAAGCGGCGTTCGTCCGGAGTCAGATCCCGCCAATCCGGCACCCAGGGCGGGCGTTCGGTCAACACCGTGCCGGACGGAACCACACCGGTTTCGAGTTGACGAGCGAAGGTGGCCTCGCGCCACGCCTCCCACCCTTGATCGAACCGTCCGCGGTAGGCGTCGGCCCACACTCGCTCGACGTGGTGCGGTGCGTGCATGGCGCCAGGAGCGAAGTACAGGAAGAACGGCTTGCCGGGGGCGCTGGCCTGCTGGTTGAGCATCATGGCGATCGCCTCGTCTGCGAGGTCTTCGGTGAGGTGGTAGCCGTCTTCGGGCCGCGTCGGTGCTTCGACGAACGAATTGTCGCGCACCAGTTCAGGGGCCCATTGGTTGGTGTCACCCCGCAGGAAACCGTAGTAGCGCTCGAAGCCCACTCCGAGCGGCCACCGGTCGAAAGGCCCTGCGACGCTGCGCTCCCCACGCGGTGTGAGATGCCACTTGCCGACAGCCATCGTGCTGTAGCCCGCGTCGCGCAGGAGCCGGGGCAGTGCCGCTGCCGTCCGCGGTAGTCGGGCTGTGTATCCGGGATCGGTCGTCGGGGCATCGGCGAGGAACCCCATTCCGACGGCGTGGTGGTTGCGGCCGGTCAGCAGCGCCGCCCGCGTCGGTGAGCACAAGGCGGTGACGTGGAAGCAGTTGTAGCGCAGTCCAGCAGAGGCGAGCCTGTCGATGGCCGGGGTCTGGATGTCGGAACCGAAGCAGCCGAGTTGAGCGAAGCCGAGATCATCGAGAACGATCATCACCACATTCGGGCGCCCGCGCGACCCTACCGTCTCTGGCACTGTCTTGTTCCCTTCGATCTTCGTCTCCGTCGTGCACTGGGTCTGGATGCCGCTCGAATCTGTGGCGCCGCTGTCGATTTCCCATCGGGCAGAACAGCGACGGTCCACCGCGGTGTCTGCACAGTGCGGCGGGATCTCCACGACTCGGCTGCCGAACGACCGACACCGAGGTACGGCCGGGCATCTCGGACCGCAACCGCGACGCCTGCATACCATCGTGTAGTCATATGACTACTGAAGCTGTCGGCAAGCGTAGCCGGATGACTACAAAGTGCGCAAGGGTGCATTCCAGACCGTCGACCAGGCGGGGAGCGGAGAGCTCTTCGGTACGTCCGCCATCGGTCCGGGCCCCATCTTGCGGAGCCGACGATTCAACGTGATCGGTTGCTGCAGAGTACATATCACCGCAGTCGGTATGCGCGGATGCCGAGCGGGCGGGGCGGCTGCATTCTGCTTTGGCCACCGAACCGCCGCTCCGCCGCACATCCACGTCAGAAGATTCCCGGCCCTGGTGCGCCGGTGCCGAGTCCTGGGTCGCAGTCGGGAATGATGATTCCCGGTTCGCACATCCGGCGTGGTGGCGGCCCTGGTAGGCCTGGGCCGGGGAGGATTCCCGGGCCTGGTGCGCCGG
>NZ_JBSWXU010000081.1:0-23144 GCF_056160785.1 Mycobacterium sp. ABE4_509
GCACCCGCCCGGGGGTGCGGCTGCGCTGGCCCGACGGCGAGCTGACCCCGGCCCTCGGCGGCCCGGTGACGGGGCTGGGAATCGCGTGACCGGCGGGGGCCGGTGTCGGGGATGGCTAGGGTGAGGCCATGTCGGGCATCACGATAGGCGCGGTCGCAGCGCATTTCGGTCGCGACCTCGACCGCGGTGTGGCCAAGGTGGTCGGCATCGTCGAGGCCGCGGCCCGCGACGGTGTCGACCTGCTGGTGTTCCCCGATGCGTGCCTGGGCGGCTACATCGGCGATCTGCTCGCCCCCGACCCGGCCGATCCGCCGCCGGCGCTGGACCCCGACGGCCCGGAGATCGCCGCCGTCGTCGCCGCTGCCGGGGCCATGACGGTGTGCGTCGGCTACGCCGAGGCCGCCCCGGGCGGGGCCCGGTACAACTCGGCGATCTGCGTGTCCGGCGACGGGGTGCTCGGCACACACCGCAAGGTGCACCAGCCTGCCGGAGAGTCGTTGGCCTACTTGGCCGGCGACTCGTTCACCGCCTTCGACACCCCGGCGGGGCGGCTGGGGATGCTGATCGACTACGACAAGACCTTCCCCGAGTCGGCGCGGGCGCTGGCGCTCGACGGCGCCCAGGTCATCGCGGCGCTGTCGGCGTGGCCGGCCAGCGTCACCGACCGCGCATCGCGACTGCCCGCCGACCGCCAGTCCCGGTTGTTCGACCTCTACGACTGTGCGCGCGCCGCCGAGAACCAGGTCGTCGTGGTGTCGTCGAACCAGACCGGGATCATGGGTTCGCTGCGATTCCTCGGCCAGGCCAAGGTCGTCGGGCCAGGCGGGGAGGTGTTGTCCACCACCCGCTCCAAGGGCGGCATGGCCCGTGCCGACATCGACGTCGCAGCGGAGATCACCCGGGCCAGAAGGGTGTTGGACCATCTCGCCGAGCGCCGGGTGGAAACCTACGGCACGGCGGCGCGGCGGTGAGCGCCATGCGCATCGCGCTGATCACCTATTCGACCAAGCCGCGTGGCGGGGTGGTGCACACGCTGCACCTGGCCGAGGCACTGGCCGCGCACGGCGCCGAGGTCACGGTGTGGTCGCTGGCTCGGGCGGGCGACGCCGGGTTCTTCCGGCCGGTCGACCCCGCGGTGCGGGTACGTCTGCTCGACTTCCCCGACCGGCCCGACGAGACGGTCACCGACCGGATCGTGCGGTCCATCGACACGCTGCGACGGCATTTCACCGCACAGCACTACGACATCGTGCACGCACAGGACTGCATCAGCGCCAACGCCGCGGGCACCTGTATCCGCACCATCCACCACCTCGACCAGTTCACCACGCCGATCCTGGCCGAATGCCACGAGAAAGCCGTGGTGGAGCCCTACGCCCGGATCTGTGTGTCGGCCGCCGTGGCGGCGGAGGTGTCCGAGGGGTGGGGGCTGTCGCCGACGGTGATCCCCAACGGGGTTGCCGCCGAACGGTTCATCGCGGCCGCCTCGGCGGAGGAGCAACGGGCCCGCTGGCGCGACAGCCTGGGCCGCTACGTGCTCGCCGTGGGCGGTATCGAGCCGCGCAAGGGCACCGTCGACCTCGCCGAGGCGTTTGCGCTGTTGCGCCGGCGCGATCCCGGTCTCGGGCTGGTGATCGCCGGCGGGGAGACGCTGTTCGACTACCGCGACTACCGCGCCGAGTTCGACCGGCGCTGCGCTGAGCTCGGTGTCGCGCCGGTGATCCTGGGCGCGGTACCCGACGCCGAACTGCCCGGCCTGGTGGCCGCGGCCGAGGTCTTCGCGTTCCCGTCGACCAAGGAGGGTTTCGGGCTGGCCGCGATGGAGGCGCTGGCCGCCGGCCGGCCGGTGGTTGCCCGCGATCTGCCCGTGCTGCGTGAGGTTTTCGGCGACACGGTGCGCTACGCCGGTGACGTCGCGGGGTTCGCCGACGAGCTGCAGCGTTCGATCGGCGACACCAGCCGGGTCGCCGCGGGCCGGGCGCTGGCCCGTTCGATGACGTGGGCGGCCGCCGCCCGGGCGCATCTCGACTTCTACACCGCCCACCCCCCGCCGCCGAAACAGCATTCCAGCAGCCTCTGACTCGAACTTTTGCTGCCGGAATGCTGTTTCGGCGATGATGACCGGGTGACCCACGTCCGCGGCCGCGTCTGGCGCCATGGCACGCCCGTCGAAGGTTTCGTGTTCTCCGAGATCTCGGACTGTCTGGCCGCCGAGGACACGCTGGTGTGGTGCGACATCTACGACCCGACCCACGACACGCTCACCGAACTCGCCGAGGAACTCAACCTCAACGCCTGGGCCGTCGAGGACGCGCTGGCCGAGGCCGAACGCACCAAGGCGGTGGTGTACCGCACGCACACGTTCTTCAGCGTCTACGGCGTCACGGTCAAGTCGCCGGCGCCGGCCGACATGTCCGAATCCACGCTGGAGATCCACCGCATCTCCGGCTTCGTGCTGCCGCGCGGCCTGATCACCGTCCGTCTCTCACCGCAGTTCGACATCGACGCGGTCTCACAGCGCTTCGACGAGGTCGGCGGCCAGGAACACGGGGTGGGGGCGCTGGTGCACGGGCTGCTCGACTTCGTCGTCGACGGGCACTTCGACGCCGTCCAGGCCCTCGACGACGGGATCGAGAGCCTCGAAGACGATCTCTTCGACGAGCGGTCGGCCCGGTCGGCTTTGCAGCGCAAGACCTTCCAGCTGCGTAAGGACCTCGTCGCGCTGCGCCGGGTGGTGCTGCCGATGCGTGAGGTCGTCACCGCGATCCAGCACCGCCGGATGGACGCCAGGACCGCACCGGAACTCGATCCGATGTACGCCGACCTCTACGACCATGTGCTGCGCGCCTCGGAGTGGACGGAGTCGCTGCGCGACATGGTCACCACGGTGTTCGAGACGAACCTGTCGTTGCAGGACGCACGGCTGAACACGGTGATGAAGAAGCTCACCGGGTGGGCGGCCATCATCGCCGTGCCGACCGCGATCACCGGCTTCTACGGCCAGAACGTCGACTACCCGGGGATCAACACCCTCGGCGGCTTCGTGGCGAGTTCGGCGATCATCGTGGCTCTGGTGATCGTGTTGTACGTGATGTTCAGGAAACGGGACTGGCTGTAGCTTCCAGCCTGCCCACGACCGCGCCGCCGATGTCGTAGCTGGCGGTGAATCCGTCACGGTCGTCGGACACCCTGCACATGTCGTAAGGACCGCCCCAGCCGCGATAGACCAGCCGGAACTTGCCTATCGTGCAGGAGAATCCGCTCGGTTCGTCCCACTGCGCGTCGGTCCCGGCGGCGGTCAGGCCCGCGACGCGGCCCTGCAGCGCGGCATCGCGCCAGTGCTCGCAGACCACCGGCCCGGCTGCGGCGACGTTGTAGGCGAGGGCTACGTCACCTGCGGCGTAGACGTTGCGGGCAGATGTCCGCATCCGCTGGTCGACAACGATTCGCCCGTCGCGGACGGTGAGCCCGGCCGCGACGGCCAGCCGGATGTCCGGACGCACCCCGGTGGCGGCCACGACGACGTCTCCGTCCAGGGTTTCACCCCCGTCGAGCATCACCCCGGTGTCGAACACCGCGGTCACGGCTGCGGAGCCGACGAACCGCACCCCGGCATCGGAGAGCATCTTGACCACGCGTTCCCCGACGTCGAGGCCGAACCGGCGGTGCAGCGGCACCGGTTCGGGCGCCACCACCGTGGTGTCGACACCGAGCGCGGCCAGACAGCCCGCGGTTTCACAGCCGATCAGACCGCCACCGATCACCACCGCGGTCCGGGCGTGCCGGGCAGCCATCCGCAGCGCGACCGCATCGGCGAACGACCGCAACGGCAGTGCGGTCGCCGCACCCGGAATGGCCGGCGGCACCGCCCGCGACCCGGATGCGACGACCAGATGCCAGTACGGATATCGGGCGCCGCCTGCGGTGATCACCTCCTGCGCGTCGACGTCGATGCGTTCGACGGTGACTCCGCGCACCAGGTCGATGGCGTTGCGCTCGAACCAGCCCTCGCTGTGCAGGTCGAGTTCGACGGGCCGCCCGCGGAGGAACTGCTTGCTCAGCGGCGGTTTCGCGTAGGGCAGCGCGGGATCGCTGGTCAGGATTCGGACCGGGATGTGGCGGTGCCGCGCGCGAAAGGTCTCCGCCGCACTGACGCCCGCCGGACCACTGCCGATGGCCACCAAACCCGCTGCCACCATGCCAACGGGGTACCACCGGCGAAGCCCGGCGAATCCCGCCGGACCGCAGGTGTCAGGGTTTGGTCAGACTGATCTGCTGCCGCCTCGGCTCAGAGAGCGTTGAGCAGCGACGATCGGTGTGAAACCATCTCCGCATGGAGTCAGACGGGGACCCTGAGGCGCGCATCCGGGACCTGGAGCGTTCGCTCGCCGAGCAGGCCGCGGCCAGCGAGCTCGGAACCCGACCCTATGAGTCGGCCCCGCCGCCGGCCCCGCCGTACGGCTACCAGGACTATCAGCACAGCGGTTCGGCCCCGCAGCCGTGGGCCGCACCCTACGGCTACACCGCGGGCGGCAGCGCCCAGCCGGGTCCACCGCCGGTCGGGTCGCCGTACTACGCCCCGCCGCAGCACGTCGTGCACAAGAACACGCGGGTCCTGTGGCTGATCCCGCTGGCGATCTTCGCAGCGATCATGGTCGGCGTCGTCGGCCTGGCCGTGTTCTTCACCTCCGACGGCACACCGGACTTCGAGCCGGTCCCCCCGCCGACGGTGGCCGGCGGCGGCGGACCGGTCGAACCGCCCGAGGTCGACCCGGTCGAGCCGGGCGGTCCGATGCCCAAGGCGGCCGACATCGTCGAGGCGGGGCAGTCGCTGAACATCGGCGGTGTCGAGATTCGCCGCACCGTCTTCTGCGCCGGCGGTGCGGTCCATGTCAGCGGCATGAGCAACACCGTCGAGATCGAGGGCGACTGTGGGGTTGTCACGGTGTCGGGCTTCGAGAACGTCGTGGACGTCGATTCGGCGCAATCCATCGTCGCGTCCGGTTTCGACAACCGGGTGACCTACTCCGCGGGCGCCCCGGAGATCTCCAACTCGGGCAGCGGCAACACCGTCGAACAGCGGTGAAACCCGGCCCCGGGGATTCCGGTCGAGCCCCGCGCAGGCGCCGCCCCACCGTAGGGTGAGCGCCGATGGCGCTTCATCTCCATCGGGCCGACCGCACCGACCTGCTCGCCGACGGCCTCGGCGCGCTGCTGGCCGTCCCGCCGCCCGACCCGTTCGCCGAGGACCTCGTGCTGGTGTCGGCCCGCGGCATGGAACGCTGGCTCAGCCAGCGCCTGTCCCACATCCTGGGTGGCGGCCCGGCCGGTGACGGGGTGTGCGCGGGTGTGACGTTCCGGCATCCGCGCTCGCTGATCGCGGAGTTGACCGACGAGCGCTTGCGCGAGGAGCAGACCAGCACCGACGAGCGCTTGCGCGAGGAGCAGACCAGCACCGACGAGCGCTTGCGCGAGGAGCAGACCGGCACCGGCACCCCCGAGACTGATCCGTGGGAACCGGACGCGTTGGTGTGGCCGCTGCTCGAGGTCATCGACGCCAGCCTGGATGCCGAGTGGTGCGCGCCGCTGGCAGGTCACCTGGGCCACTTCGACGGCGGCGAGGAGCGCGAACTGCGCCGGGGCCGCCGCTATTCGGTGGCCCGCCGGCTCGCCGGGCTGTTCGCGTCGTACGCCCGGCAGCGGCCCGGGCTGCTCGCCGACTGGCTCGCCGGCCGCACCGGTGATCTCGCCACCGATCTGCGGTGGCAGCCCGAGCTGTGGCGGGCGCTGGTCGACCGGGTCCCCGCCGACCCGCCGCATGTGCGGCACGCCGACACGGTGGCCCGGCTGCGTGCGGCCCCGACGGAGCTGCCCGCCCGGCTGTCACTGTTCGGCCACACCCGGCTGCCGGGCAGCGAACTGGAGCTGCTGGAGGCGTTGTCCACCCATCACGAGCTGCACCTGTGGCTGCCGCACCCCAGTGCGGCACTGTGGGGCAGGCTGGCCGGGCTGTCCGGTCCGGTGCCTCGCCGCGACGACACCAGCCACCGGGACGCCGAGCATCCGCTGCTGGTGACCCTGGGCCGGGACATCCGCGAACTGCAACGTGCCCTGCCCGCCACCCTCGCCGGCGACGAGCACCGATCCGGTCCGCCGCGGCCGGACACCCTGCTGGGCTGGCTGCAGTCCGATATCGCCGCCAACGCGGTTCGCCCGCAGGGGCGTTCGCACGATCCGGCGGACCGCTCCGTTCAGGTGCACAGCTGCCACGGCCCGGCCCGCCAGGTCGACGTGCTGCGTGAGGTGGTGCTCGGCCTGCTCGCCGACGACCCGACGCTGCAGCCCCGCGACATCCTGGTGATGTGCCCGGACATCGAGACGTATGCGCCGCTGATCGTCGCCGGGTTCGGGCTCGGCGACGTGGTGGCCGAGCCGCACCCCGCCCACCACCTGCGGGTCCGGTTGGCCGACCGGGCGCTGGTGCAGACCAATCCCCTGCTCGGCCTGGCCGCGCAGCTGCTCGCCCTGGCCGGCGGGCGGGCGTCGGCCAGCGAGGTGCTCGACCTGGCCGAGTCTGCGCCGGTGCGTGCCCGATTCGGTTTCACCGACGACGATCTGGACACCATCGCGGCCTGGGTGCGGGAAGCGAACATCCGCTGGGGGTTCGACACGGCGGACCGGGAGCCGTTCGGGGTCGGCGGGTTCGTCCACAACACCTGGCGTTTCGGTATCGACCGGATCCTGGCCGGGGTGGCGATGTCGGATGACTCGCACGCATGGCTGGACACCACGCTGCCGCTCGACGATGTCGGCAGCACCCGGGTGGAGCTGGCCGGCCGGCTCGCCGAATACGTTGCCGTCCTCGCCGATACGGCGCGCTCGCTGGCGGGCACCCGGCCGCTGCGCCAGTGGCTGGGCAACCTGGCCGACGCCGTCGCCGCACTGGGCGCCGCGGAGGGCGACAACGCCTGGCAGTCAGCGCAACTGGATCGGGAGTTCACCGGCATCCTCGCCGATGCCGGTGAGCGATCCGGCACCGCGCTGCGTCTCCCGGATGTCCGTGCGCTGCTGGAGCGTCATCTGGCCGGACGGCCGACGCGGGCCAATTTCCGCACCGGCACACTGACGGTGTGCACGATGGTGCCGATGCGTGCGGTGCCGCACCGGGTGGTGTGCCTGGTCGGGCTCGACGACGGCGTGTTCCCGCGGTCGGGGGTGGTCGACGGCGACGACGTGCTGGCACGCGACCCGATGACCGGTGAACGCGACGCCCGCTCCGAGGACCGTCAGCTGCTGCTCGACGCGATCTGCTCGGCGACCGAACGGCTGGTGATCACCTACACCGGCGCCAACGAGTACAGCGGCGCGCAGCGCGCGCCGGCGGTGCCGCTCGTGGAACTCCTCGACGCCCTCGACTCGACCACCGCACGGCCGGTCGGCGACCGGGTCGTTGTCGCGCACCCGTTGCAGCCCTTCGATGTTCGCAACGTGTCCCCCGGCGATCTCGGCATGCCCCCGGGCGAACCGTTCACCTTCGACCCGATCGCGCTGACCGCCGCCGAGGCCGCCGGCGCGAGCCGGGCCGCCGAGCCCGGCTTCCTGGCCGGGCCGTTGCCGGCTGCGGCACCCACCGACGTCGCGCTCGACGACCTGGTGAGGTTCTTCACCGATCCGGTGAAGGGTTTCTTCCGCGCGCTGGACTACACGCTGCCCTGGGAGGTCGACGGCGTCGAGGACGCGATGCCGGTCGAGATCGACGCGCTGCAGGAGTGGGTGGTCGGCGACCGGATGCTGCATGACATGCTGCGCGGTCAGCCGCCGGAGACGGCCCGGCAGATGGAGTGGCGGCGCGGGTCGCTGCCGCCTGGGCGGCTGGGCTGGCGCAAGGCCCAGCAACTCAGCGATCAGGCCGCCACGCTGTCGGTCGCCGCGCAGCAGCACCGGCGGGCGGCGGCCCGGACGCTGGACGTGGACCTCGACCTCGGCGGCGGCCGTCGCCTCACCGGCACCGTCGGAGAGGTGTTCGGACAGCGGATCGTCGAGGTGACCTATTCCAAGCTCGACGGCCGCCACCTGCTCGGGCCCTGGATCAAGCTGCTGGCGCTGAGCGCATGCCATCCGCGGACGGACTGGACCGCGCTGGCGATCGGCCGGTCCAGGAAGGGACAGGCACCGGCGCAGCGGTCGCTGGGCGCCCCCGACACGGCGGCCCCGGCGCTGCTGGCCGATCTGGTGGCGATCTACGACGCCGGTCGGCGCGAGCCGCTGCCGCTGCCGATCAAGACGTCCTACGCGTGGGCCGAGGCCCGGCACACCGCGGGGCTCCCCGAGCGCGAAGCGCAGCACAGGTGGAAGTGGGACAGGGATGATCCTGCTGCGCAACGGGTCTGGGGGTTCGGGGCGCCGCTGGAGGCGCTGCTCGACCCGGTGCGCCCCGGGGAGGAGTTCGAGGGCGAACGTACCCGGCTCGGGGCGTTCGCGGCGCGGCTGTGGCTGCCGTTGCTGCGCGCCGAACGGAGCCTGGACTGATGCGGCGATTCGATCTGCGGGGCCCGCTGCCGGCCGCCGGCTCCACGACGGTGCTGGAGGCCAGTGCGGGCACCGGCAAGACCTTCGCGCTGGCGGGGCTGGTCACCCGCTATGTCGCCGAAGGCCTGGCCGGCCTCGACGAGATGCTGCTGATCACGTTCTCCCGGGCCGCCAGTCAGGAGCTGCGCGAGCGGGTGCGTCGCGGCATGCTCGAGGCGCTCCACGCATTCGACGACCCCGAAGCCGCGGCGCACAACGACGTGCTGCGGCAGCTGGTCGACGCCGAGCCGCCGGAGCTGGCGCTGCGCCGCGAGCGGCTGCGCGATGCGCTGGCCGGTTTCGACGCCGCGACGATCGCGACCACCCACCAGTTCTGCCACCTGGTGCTCAAGTCGTTGGGGGTCGCCGGTGACACCGACGCCGGTGTGACCCTCGTCGAAAGCCTCGACGAGCTGGTCGCCGAGATCGTCGACGACCTGTACCTGGCGCATTTCGCCGGCGACGCCGCCGAGCCGGTTCTCACCCGCGGTGAGGCGCTGCGGCTGGCCCGTGAGGTGGTCAGGAATCCGCACGCGCAGCTGCGGCCGACCGATGCGGTGCCGGGTTCGGAACCCGCCATCCGGCTGACGTTCGCCCGCGATGTGCTGCACCAGCTCGACCAGCGCAAGCGCCGGCTCGGCATCCTCAGCTACGACGATCTTCTCGGTCGTCTGGCCGACGCGCTGGATTCGGCCGGGTCACCGGCGCGGGCACGGATGTACCGGCGCTGGTCGATCGTGATGGTCGACGAGTTCCAGGACACCGACCCGGTCCAGTGGCAGGTCATCGACCGCGCGTTCTCGGGGCGGTCCACGGTGATCCTGATCGGTGATCCCAAGCAGGCCATCTACGGGTTCCGGGGCGGCGACATCGTCACCTACCTCGAGGCGGCCCGCAGCGCGGCCGATCAGCGGACCCTGAGCGTCAACTGGCGCAGCGACCGTGCGCTGGTGGACTGCCTGCAGGTGGTGCTCGGCGACGCCGAGCTCGGCGATCCGGACATCAAGGTCCGTGAGGTCTCGGCCCATCACGTACGGCGCCGGCTCGCAGGCGCCCCGCGCGCCGACCCGTTGCGGTTGCGGGTGGTCGGCCGCACTCCGTTCGGCACGAAACGCACCCGCACCATCCCGATCGCGACGCTGCGCACCCATATCTGCGCCGATCTGGCCGCCGACGTCGCCGCGCTGCTGGGCAGCGGAGCCACTTTCGACGGCGAGACCCTGGCGCCCCGCCATGTGGCGGTCATCGTGGAGCTGCACGAGGACGCCCGGCGCTGCTATGACGCGTTGTGCGCGGCGGGGATCCCGGCGGTCTACACCGGCGATTCGGACGTGTTCAACTCACCGGCGGCCGATGACTGGCTCTGTCTGCTGGAGGCTTTCGACCAGCCGCACCGAACCGGGTTGGTTCGCGCCGCGGCGGCGACGCGGTTCTTCGGGGAGACGGCCGAGAGCCTCGCGCGCGGCGGCGACGAGCTGACCGACCGCGTCACCGGGGTGTTGCGGGAGTGGGCCGACCACGCCCGGGAACGTGGTGTCGCAGCGGTGTTCGAGGCCGCCCAGCAGCGCGGACTGGCCGAGCGGGTGCTGTCCTACGCCGGCGGCGAGCGCCATATGACCGACCTGGCGCACCTGACCCAATTACTGCACGAGACCGCCCACCGGGAGCGCTACGGGCTTCCGGCCCTTCGGGACTGGCTGCGCGCCCAGCGTGCGACGCGCGGATCCACCGAACGCAGCAGGCGGCTGGACAGCGACGCGGCGGCGGTCCAGATCATGACCGTGTTCGCCAGCAAGGGGCTGCAGTTTCCCATCGTGTATCTGCCGTTCGCATTCAACCGCCGCAAGCACGACGAGAAGTTCATCAGCTTCCACGACGGCGGCACCCGGTGCCTGCACGTCGGCGACCCGGACAGCGCCGATTTCAATCCTGTTGCCGCGCAGGGAGCTCATGAGCAGGCCGGGGATCACATCCGGTTGACCTACGTCGCCATGACCCGCGCACAGTCACAGCTGGTGGCGTGGTGGGCGCCGTCCTGGGACGAACCCACCGGCGGGCTGTCCCGGTTGTTGCGGGGCCGCGAGCCCGGCCAGCCGGCGGTGCCCGACCGGTGTCCGGACGGACCCACCGATGAGCAGGCTCTGACCCGATTTCGGGCCTGGGAAGCCCTGGGCGGCTTGACCGTCGAGGAGTCGATCGTGGCGCCGGTACCGGCGGCGCCGACGGAGCCGGTGCCCGACGGTCTGGCGGTCAGACGTTTTCGTCGCCCGATCGACACCAGCTGGCGGCGCACCTCGTATTCGGGGCTGATCCGCGACGTCGAACCGGCCGGGGTCAGCAGTGAACCCGAGGTCGCCGAACTCGACGACGAGGTCGGTGATGCCGGCGGGTTGACGCCGACCGCCCCGGAGCCGGGTTCGGACCTGCCGTCCCCGATGGCCGGGCTGCCGACCGGGGCCAAGTTCGGCACGCTGGTCCACGCCGTGCTGCAGACCACCGACCCGTTCGCGCCGAACCTGGCCGCCGAACTGGAAGCCCAGATCGCCGTGCACGCACCGTGGTGGCCGGTGGACGTGCCCGCCGGCGAGCTGGCCGCGGCGATGGTGCCGTTGTACGACACCCCGTTGGGGCCGCTGGCCGAGCACACCGTGCTGCGCCGGATCGGGCTGCGCGATCGTCTGGCGGAGTTGGACTTCGAGTTCCCGTTGGCCGGCGGTGACGTTCGGGCGGGATCGCCCGACATCCGGCTGGCCGACGTCGGGCGGCTGCTCGCCGAGCACCTGCCGGATTCGGATCCGCTGGCGGGGTATGCCGGCCGGCTGACCGGCGCCCCGCTGGGCCGCCAACCGCTGCGCGGCTATCTGACCGGTTCGGTGGACGCCGTGCTGCGGGTCGGCGGGCGCTACCTGGTGGTGGACTACAAGACGAACTGGCTCGGCACCGCCGAGCAGCCGTTGACGGCGGCCGACTACCGCCGGCCGCGGCTGACCGAGGCGATGCTGCACTCGGACTATCCGTTGCAGGCGCTGCTGTATCTCGTGGCGCTGCACCGGTTCTTGCGGTGGCGCCAGCCGGGGTACCGCCCCGAGACCCATCTCGGGGGCGTGCTGTATCTGTTCCTACGTGGCATGTGCGGTCCGCAGACCCCTCAGGAGGACGGGGTGCCCACCGGGGTGTTCAGTTGGCGTCCGCCGGCCGCGCTGGTGACGGCCCTGTCGGACCTGCTGCATCTGGGGATCCCGTCATGACGCTCGACGAGTTCGTCGCCGCCGGCGTGATCGACTCCGCGGACAGCCGGGTTGCCCGGCGGCTCGGCGCGCTCGGCGGTGAATCCGGCACCGCGGTGCAGCTGGCGGTGGCACTGCTGGTCGCCGCGCTGCGCACCGGTTCGGTGTGCGTGGATCTGGCGCAGGCGCGGGAACGGCACGCCGGAGATGCCGGTGAGCTCCTCGAGCTTCCCTGGCCAGAACCTCGGCAGTGGCTGGCCGCGGTGCGGGCGAGTCCGCTCGCCGGGTCCCCGCCGGTGCTCCGGTTCCTCGACGATCTCGTCTACCTCGACCGGTACTGGCTCGAGGAGCAGCAGGTCTGTGGTGATGTGTCCGCCCGCCTGACCTCCGGCGAGCCCGCCGCGCCGACACCCGATCTCGGCCGGCTCTTCCCGCCCGGCTACGCCGAACAGCGCGTGGCGGCGCAAACCGCTGTCGTGCAACGTCTCACCGTCCTGACCGGCGGCCCGGGAACGGGCAAGACGACGACGGTGGCCCGGTTGCTGGCCGCGATCGCCGAACAGGCCGAACTCAGCGGCGGGGCGCCGCCGCGGATGGCCCTGTCGGCGCCGACGGGAAAGGCGGCGGCCCGGCTGCAGGAAGCTGTCGAGCTCGAAGTCGAAAGGCTGGCCCCGGTCGACCGGGACAGGCTGGCCGGACTGCGTTCGACGACCATGCACCGGCTGCTCGGCGCCCGGCCCGATACCTCGTCGCGGTTCCGGCACCACCGCGGCAACCGGCTGCCCCACGATGTCGTCGTGGTCGACGAGACCTCGATGGTGTCGTTGACGATGATGGCCCGGCTGCTGGAGGCGGTGCGGCCCGAGGCCCGGCTGCTCCTGGTGGGCGACCCCGATCAGCTCGCTTCGGTCGACGCCGGTGCTGTGCTGGCCGATCTGGTCGACGGGCTCGGCGGCCACGGCGTCGTGCAGCTGCAGACACCGCACCGGTTCGGGCACTCGATCGGGGCGCTGGCCGACGCGGTGCGCGGCGGCGACGGGGACACCGTGCTCGAGTTGTTGCGCGCGGGGGGTGAGTCGATCGAGTGGGTCGACACCGAGGACCCGGTGGACGCGCTGCGGCCGATGCTGGTCGAGCGCGCGGTGGCGTTGCGGCAGGCGGCCGTTCTCGGCGACGCGGCGGGCGCCCTGTCCGTTCTGGATCAGCACCGGCTGCTGTGCGCGCACCGGCGTGGTCCGTTCGGGGTGGCGCTGTGGAATCGGCGGGTCGAGGGCTGGCTGGCCGAGGCGACCGGCCAGCCGATGTGGGCGCCCTGGTATGCCGGGCGGCCGGTGTTGGTCACCGCCAACGACTACGGGCTGGGCGTCTACAACGGTGACGCCGGCGTGGTGGTGGCGTCGTCGCAGGGGTTGCGCGCCCACATCGGCTCGGCTGACTTCGCGACGAGTCGACTGGGTCAGGTCGACACGATGTTCGCGCTGACGATCCACAAGAGCCAGGGCAGCCAGGCCGACGAGATCACCGTGCTGCTGCCGCCGGCGGAGTCGCGGCTGCTGACGCGGGAGTTGTTCTACACCGCGATCACCCGCGCCAAGGCGCGGGTCCGGGTGATCGGTCCGGAATCCTCGGTGCGTGCTGCGGTCGGCCGGCCGGCTGTGCGGGCATCGGGCCTGGCCAGGCGACTACGGGCGACCGGGGAGCGCCAAGACCGGTGATCGTCTGTCCGAAATGCGAACGATCACGCCGAGATGAAATTGCGGTCAACGCCGTGTTGTTTCAACAAGAAGATCGGGGAAACCCGATGTGCATGAGCTGATCGGGCGATGTGTCAAGACGTCGCAGATCGCGCCGGATCGCTCCACCGCTCTGACGAAGAGAGGAGCAGAACAAGAATGCCGAAGAAGTTGATGACACCCGTGGCCACCGCGCTCGGCGCCGGACTGTCCGCCGCGACGCTGGGATTGGCCGTGCCTGCGCAGGCGCTTCCCGTCGCCGGGGACAACGCGGCCGACGCGATCGCCGAACTGGAGTCCGACGACAACCGCGTCATCGTGGAGAACCGCTCTGACGTGCCGCTTTCACAGACCGAAGTGGTCTCTGTGATCGAGGGCCCCGCGGTTCGTGACACGGTCTACCAAAACGACCAGTACGTGATCAACGAGAACCGCCAACGGGTTCCGGTGGGGGACGTCTACTACGTGACCGTGCGCTGAGAAGCGAACACACGGAGGTTCCGCTCAACGGCGAAGAAAAGGGGCGCCCCATCGCGGGGCGTCCCTTTTTCGCGTGGTTGCCGCCACCCGTCGTTTCTCCGCTATTTCCGACTCGCGGTGAAAAATCGTTAAGTTGTCGGTGAGCCGAGCACGGTTCACCGCCAATCGGAAGAGATCGTTGTCAGATGCGAGTTGACGGGCGCGAGATAGCTGTCTCCGGCAGCTTGCTCCAACCGTTGATCCGCCGCACCAACGACATCCTGCGACTGGCACTGTCCGCGGTGTTCCTGCTCATCGTCGTCACCAGCTCGCTGATCACCCGATATGAGTGGGAGACGCTGGAGCGGTCGATCTCCGAGATCATCGGGGTGCTGACCCCGACCCAGTCCAACACCGTCTATCTGATCTACGGCGTGGCGATCTTCGCGTTGCCGTTCGTGATCCTGATCGGGCTGATCGTGTCGCGGCAGTGGAAGCTGCTGGGCGCCTATGCCGCGGCCGGAATCAGTGCGATCCTGCTGCTGTCGATCACCGGCAACGGCATCGCCGCGCCGCGATGGCACTTCGACCTGTCAGAGCGTCTGGACACGGTGCTGTCGCAGTTCCTCGACGACCCGCGGTGGATCGCGATGCTGGCCGCCGTGCTGACGGTGTCGGGGCCGTGGCTGCCGGCACGCTGGCGGCACTGGTGGTGGGCCCTGCTGCTGGCCTTCGTTCCGATCCACCTGGTGGTCAGCGCGGTCGTGCCGGCCCGGTCGCTGCTCGGGCTGGCGGTCGGCTGGTTCATCGGGGCAGTGGTCGTGCTGGCCGTCGGCACCCCCGCTCTGGAGGTGCCGTTGGACGGCGCGGTGCGGGCAATGGCCCGGCGCGGGTTCACCGTGTCGGCGCTGACAGTGGTCCGCCCCGCCGGCCGCGGCCCGATGGTGCTGTCGGCGACCCGGGACACCGCCGACTGCGCGCAGGCGGGTACCGCGGTCGTCGAGCTGTACGGTCCGCACCAGCGCGGCGGTGGATTCCTGCGGCAGTTCTGGCGCAAGGTCCGGTTGCGCGACAGTGAGACCGCACCGATTCAGCCGTCGATGCGCAGGGCTGTCGAGCATCGCGCGTTGATGGCGATCGCCGTCGGCGATCTGGCGATGGCGAACACCGCCCCGATCGCGGTGGCGACACTGGAGCGGGGCTGGACGCTGTACGCGCACCACCCGTCCGGGGGCGTGCCACTGGACCGCTGTACCGACTCCACTCCGGTGACCCGGGTGTGGGATTCGCTGGGCATGCTGCACAGTCAGCAGATCTCACATGGCGATCTGCGCGGCAAGGAGATCACCGTCGTCGACGGCACCCCGGTGTTCGGCGGTTTCGCCCACGCCGAGTACGGCGCCTCCGAGGCGCATCTGCACACCGACATCGCGCAACTGCTGATCACCACCACCGATCTGTACGACGCCGAGAACGCCGTTGCGGCCGCGATCTCCGTGTTCGGAAACGAGTCGGTGCTGGCGGCCTCGCGCCGGCTGACCAAGGTCGCGATGCCCAAACGGGTCCGCGACTCGGTGCGCGACGCGGGCACGGCGATGGCCTCGGCCCGCGACGAGGTCAAGCGGCAGACCGGCGCCAATCAGATCGACGCCGCAACGATCACCCGGTTCACCCGCAACCAGGTCATCCAGCTGGTGCTGCTGGTGGCGCTGGTCTACGTCGCCTATCCGTTCATCAGCTCGGTGCCGGTGTTCTTCTCCGAGCTTCGCAACGCGAACTGGTGGTGGGCCGTTGCCGGCCTGGCGGTGTCGGGCCTGAAGTATCTGGGTGCCGCGGCGGCGCTGTGGGCCTGCGCGGACGGTCTGGTCAAATACCGGATTCTGGCGATCATGCAGGTGGCCAACACCTTCGCCGCCACCACGACCCCGGCCGGGGTCGGCGGCCTGGCGCTGAGCACCCGTTTTCTGCAAAAGGCCGGACTGGGGGCCCTGCGCGCGACCACCGCCGTGGCCCTGCAACAGTCGGTGCAGGTGATCACCCACATCTCGTTGCTGATCTTCTTCAGCGCCGCGGCCGGGGCGTCGGCGGACCTGTCCCAGTTCGTGCCCAGCACCACGGTCGTGTACCTGGTCGCGGGCGCGGCGCTCGGGGCGGTCGGGGTGTTTCTGATCGTCCCGAAGTTGCGCCGCTGGCTGGGCAGTTCGCTGCGCCCACGACTCAAGGAGGTCTTCGACGATCTCCTCGTACTCGCCCGGGAACCCAAACGGCTGGCCCTGATCGTCCTCGGTTGCGCGACAACCACTCTGGGCTCCGCGCTGGCGCTGTGGGCGAGCATCGCGGCGTTCGGCGGTGACGCCAACTTCGTCACCGTCACCATCGTCACGATGGTCGGCGGCACCCTGGCCTCGGCTGCGCCGACGCCCGGCGGCGTCGGCGCGGTGGAAGCCGCGCTGATCGGCGGCCTGGCCGCGTTCGGGGTGCCGACCGCGGTGGCGGTGCCCGCGGTGCTGCTCTACCGGATTCTGACCTGCTGGCTGCCGGTGTTCCTCGGCTGGCCGATCATGCGGTGGCTGACCCGCAAGGAAATGATCTAGCCGGACGTTTCCGCGAACGTGCATTCCCTGTCGCGATGGCGCTTGGGGCACTACAGGGAATGCACGTTCGCGGGCCTCGGTCCCGACGCGATACGTGGGCGCTACCGGGCTTAATCTGCCCGAAACGACGGCATGGTTTCCTCTCATCAGACAAAGTTTCATACGAGAGATCACGCTGGAGGCCGCATGACGAGCACCGACACCAAGTTCCTGGTGACATCGGGCTTCTGGAAGTCCCTTCCACAGATGCCGCTCGAGCAGTACCCGGGCACCGAGGGATTCATCGACGACGTCTACGCCAACCCCAACGGCGTCCCGATGTGCTCGGGCTACTTCGAGTTGCGCAACACCGATGCGCCGCTGGACTACTTCTACGACTACGACGAGATGAAGATCGTCCTCGAGGGCGAGTTCCGGCTGGAGAACGTCGACACCGGGCAGGTCGAGATCGCCCGGGCCAAGGACGCGATCTTCTTCCCGAAGGGGTCGCGGATCCTGTTCTCCACTCCCGACCGCGCGCTGGCGTTCTACGTCGGCTACCGATCCTTCGCGCCCTGACACCGCCGCCGCAGGAATGCTCGAACCTGCCCGTCTCGACGATCCGGTCGAGCGCTTCCGGATCGGTCCGGGGACGGTCACCGCACTGCGGGTCTTCGGCGGCGACCGCCTCGACGTCATCGATCCACACGGCCGCCAGCCGGCCGAACTGACCGTCCTGTCGGCCGATCCGGGTGCGGTGCCCGGAACCGCACCCGACGCCCCGGCCACCGTGTTGCACCGGCTGGTCGCCGGCACCGACGAGGACGGCTACGCCGCGGCCCGGATCCTGACCCTGCTGTCCCGGCACCGGGTCGACCAGCACGCCGCAACCGCGACCCGGCTGTTCGGCGGTCATTCGCCCGCCGGAGCGCGGGCCGGCTTCGCGGTCGACGCCGACGCGGTGGTGCTGGTCGCCGCACCTGCGGCGCCGATGTCGCCGGCCGCCGACGATCCGAATCCGCCGTCGGAGGTGTGGGTCGAGGTGCACCGCGGCGACCCGCGCCCGCGCGAGGTCACCGAGCTTCCCGAGCCACTGGCAGAACCGTTGTGGGACATGCACATCGACCCAGCCACCGCATCGTCCTACGAGGTGCGCGCCGGACAGTTCATCCAGATCGTCGACGTGCAGGGTCGTCAGTGTTCGGACTTCCTGGCCTTCGACGCGCATGCGCTCGGCGACGGCCGGGAGTACGGCCTGGACGCCACCACCACCCGCACCATCGGTGGCGGGGCCTACCCGCGGCCCGGCCTGACCGGAAAGTTCTTCGACGCCCGCGCCCGGCCACTCGTCGAGGTGGTGCGCGACACCGTCGGCCGGCACGACACGTTCGCGCTGGCCTGTACCGCGAAGTACTACGCGGACATGGGCTATCCGGGCCATGTGAACTGCACCGACAATTTCAACGCCACGCTGTCCGGCTACGGTGTCGCCGCCAGGACGGGCTGGCCCGCGCTGAACCTGTTCTACAACACCGCCTTCGACGCCGCTCACCAACTCATCGCCGATGAACCGTGGTCGAGACCGGGCGACTACGTGCTCTTTCGGGCGTGCACCGACCTGGTCTGCGCCTCGTCGGCCTGCCCGGACGACATCGACCCCTCCAACGGCTGGGTGCCGACCGACATCCACGTCCGTGTCTACGACTCCACGAGGAGGTTCTCCGTGGCGGTGGGCCACCGGGTGACCCCGGACTCCGAGACGGTCTTGACCAAGCCCACCGCGTTCGCCTCCCGGACCGGTGCGTTGACCAACCAGTTCACCGAATACCAGGGCTACTGGCTGCCCACCGCCTTCGACGGCTACGGGCCGCACCAGGAGTACTGGGCGTGCCGGGAGCGGGTAGCGGTGATGGACCTGTCGGCGCTGCGCAAGTTCGAGGTGCTGGGCCCCGATGCCGAGGCGTTGCTGCAGGCCGCACTCACCCGCAACATCCGCCGGCTGGCCCGCGGCCAGGTCGTCTATTCGGCGATGTGCAACGACACCGGCGGCGTCGTCGACGACTGCACCGTCCTGCGTCTGGGCGACAACAACTTCCGCTTCATCGGCGGTGACCCCTACGACGGGGTCTGGCTGCGGGAGCAGGCCGGCCGGCTGGGCCTGCGTCAGGTGTGGATCAAGGACTCGACCGACCAGCTGCACAACATCGCAGTGCAGGGGCCGGCCAGCCGGGCGCTGCTGACCGACCTGATCTGGAGTCCGCCCACCCAGCCGGGGGTCGGTGAACTCGGGTGGTTCCGATTCCTGATCGGACGCCTCGGCGGGCCCGAGGGGCCGCCGCTGCTGGTCTCCCGCACAGGGTATTCCGGCGAGTTGGGGTACGAGCTGTGGGTCCATCCCGATTCCGCCGAGGCGCTGTGGGACGCGGTCTGGACTGCGGGTGCGCCGGTGGGCCTCGCGCCGCTCGGGCTGGAGGCGCTCGAGCTGCTGCGGGTCGAATCGGGCCTGGCCGCCTCGGGCCACGAGTTCGACGACCAGACAGACCCGTTCGAAGCCGGCATCGGGTTCACCGTCCCGCTGAAGACCAAGACCGACGACTTCGTCGGCCGTGCCGCGCTGCTCGAGCGCAAGGCCCACCCGCAGCGAACCCTGGTCGGGCTGCAGCTCGACGGCAACGAACCGGCCGAGCACGGCGACTGCGTTCACGTCGGACGCTCCCAGGTCGGCGTGGTCACCAGCGGGGTCCGCTCTCCCGTGCTGAGCGCGAGTATCGCGCTGTGCCGCATCGCCGTTCAGTACGCCGAGCCCGGAACACGGGTCGAGGTGGGCAAGCTCGACGGCCATCGCAAGCGCCTCGGCGCCACCGTCACCAGGTTTCCGTTCTACGACCCCGACAAGACCCGGCCCCGGTCTTGACTTCACCAAGGAGGAACTCCATGTCCCGCACAGCGGTTATCGGCGCCGGCCCCTGCGGCCTGGCGCAGCTTCACGCGTTCGAACAGGCCCGCCGGGCGGGCGCCGATGTCGGCGAGGTGGTGTGTTTCGAGAAGCAGAGCGACTGGGGCGGTCTGTGGAACTACACCTGGCGCACCGGCCTGGACAAGCACGGCGATCCGGTGCACGGCAGCATGTACCGCTACCTGTGGTCCAACGGCCCCAAGGAGTGCCTGGAATCCTCCGACTACACCTTCGACGAGCACTTCGGCAGGCCGATCCCGTCGTTCCCGCCGCGCGAGGTGCTCTACGACTACATCATCGGCCGGGCCAAGAAAAGTGATGTGCGCCAGTACATCCAGTTCGAGACCCCGGTGCGCGACGTGGTGTTCGACGACGCGAGCCAGACCTTCGCCGTGACGGTCGAGTCGTGGGGGCCGTCCGGGGACAGTGAGCTGCGCACCGAGTCGTTCGACCACGTGATCGTGGCGACCGGACACTTCTCGGTTCCCAGCGTCCCCGAGTACCCGGGCTTCGAGACGTTCCCGGGCCGCATCCTGCACTCGCACGACTTCCGCGACGCGGTCGAGTTCGCCGGCAAGGACCTTCTCATCCTGGGCAGCAGCTACTCGGCCGAGGACATCGCGCTGCAGTCACTCAAGTACGGCGCCGCCTCGATCACCGTCGCCTACCGCAGCGCCCCGATGGGATTCGGGTGGCCCGAGGGCATCTCCGAGGTTCCGGCGCTGCGCCACGTCGAGGGCCGCACCGCCCACTTCGCCGACGGCACCTCGCGCGACGTGGACGCGATCATCCTGTGCACCGGCTACCAGCATCATTTTCCGTTCCTCGCGCCGGAGCTGCGGCTCACCACGACCAACAACCTCTATCCCGACGGCCTGTACAAGGGCGTGGTGTGGGCGGCCACCCCCCGGCTGCTGTACCTGGGCATGCAGGACCAGTACTACACGTTCAGCATGTTCGACGCGCAGGCGTTCGTCGCCCGCGACATCATCTCCGGCCGATTGGCGCTGCCCTCGGCCCAGGAGATGGCCGACGACGTCGCGGCCTGGCGGGCCAAGTACGCCGAGGTCGACAGCATCATGGAACAGATCGACTTCCAGACCGACTACGTCCGCGACCTGATGACGCTGACCGACTATCCGGCGTTCGACATCGAGATGGTGCGCCAGCACTTCGTGACCTGGGAGCACGACAAGGACGAGAGCATCCTCGGCTATCGGGACAAGTCGTTCGCCTCACCGTGCACCGGAAGTGTGGGCCCGGTTCCGAGCACCACCTGGTGGGAGGAACCCGACGACAGCCTGGCCCGCTTTCTGCAGCGGTGACCGCCGGTCAGGGGTACTGAGCTCCGCGCCGGCGGAATCAGCAGAGAACGCCGGCGAACACCGCACCGGTGACCAGCGCGATCACGATCGCCACGGTGGGCATCCCGCTGGACAGGGCCACCACGACACCCGCGATCGCCGCCATCAGCAGCACGGTCATCAGAGTGGCGAGCAGCCAGTTGACCGACGCGTGCGCGGTGCGGTGTGCGTCGACCTCGCGCGGGACCATCGCGGGTTCGCTGGTTCCAACCATGAGCGTCCTCTCTGTGACTGCGCACACACTATAACCCGACGATGGTGCAGATCACATCTTTGACAGTTCTGTTGTGACCACCGCAGCCATTTCCAAAGCCCAACTAACAGAACTGATTAGCGCGACTAATCGCAGTTTCGGTGCCGTACAGCGACACCACAGCGTCCGGTAACGGGTCCGGTAGTAGCTTGGTGGTCGGTGGTGATCGTCAGGCTGGCCGCGCTGATGGCCGCAACGGCTGTGCTGGTGCAATGCGCACCCGCCGCGGATCCGGTCGCCACCGGGTCGCCGCGGGACATGGCGCCCGAGACCGTCCGCACGGTCACCCGGCCACCCCCGGACCCGACGACACCGGCCACCGCGGCCGCGGCGCCGGCCCTGGTTACCGCCGTCACCGTGGCGGACCTCGGCGCCACCTGGCGTCCCGGCTGCCCGGTGCCGGCCGAACAGCTGCGCCGGGTGGACCTCGACTACCTCGGATTCGACGGCCAGACCCACCGCGGCCAGCTGGTGGTACACCAGGACCTCACCGCCGAGGTGATCGAGATCTTCGACGAGTTGTACCGAATGGGCTATCCGATCGAACGGATGCGCACCGTCGAGAACTACCCCGACGCCGACGACGAGCTGTCGATGCGCGACAACAACACCTCGGCGTTCAACTGCCGCGATATCCCCGGCACCGGGCAATGGTCGTATCACGCCTACGGGCGCGCGGTCGACGTCAACCCGCGGATCAATCCCTATGTCGACTCCCGCGGCGACGTCCAGCCCGCCAACGCCGGCCCGTGGACCGACCGCGACCGCACCGATCCCGGCATGCTGCACGACGGCGACCCGGCGGTGCTGGCCTTCACCGATCGCGGCTGGACCTGGGGCGGCCACTGGCGCTCCCCATTGGACTACCAACACTTCGAACTGTCCTGACCGAGAGGCGTGCCGATGTGACGATGACGTGAACCCCCGCAGACGGTTCCCGTCCCGTAAATTTGGGCGCCGTCCTCAACGAGCGGAGATCACCCTGCTGCACCGAATCGCGCTGCTGGCCATGGCCGCACCGCGCCGAATACTCACCGCCGCCGCGGTATTGACCGTCGCACTGGCGGTGTTCGGCGTGCCGGTGGCCAAGAGCCTGTCCCCCAGCGGCTTTCAGGACCCGGGCGCCGAATCGTCGGCGGCAGCAGATCTTCTCACCGAGAAGTTCGGGCGCGGCGAGGTACAGATGATCATCGCGGTGTCCTCTCCGGATGGGCTGGACACCACCGAGACCCGCCGGGTCGCCGCCGACATCGAACAGGTCCTCGCCCAGCATCCGCACGTCGCGGAGATCTCCTCGGCCTGGAGCGCCCCCGCCGCACCGGACCTGATCAGCACCGACCGCACGGCCGGGTTGATCATCGCGGGAATCACCGGCAGCGAAGCCGAACAGCAGGAGTACGCCGAGGAGATTTCCCAGGAGGTCGCCGGCGACTACGGGGCGGTCACGGTCACCACCGGTGGCACCGCGATGGTGAACCTGCAGATCACCGAACAGTCCCAGCGCGATCTGCTGGTGATGGAGGCACTCGCGATCCCGCTGAGCTTCCTGGTGCTGGTCTGGGTGTTCGGCGGGTTGCTGGCCGCCGCGGTGCCGGTGGCGATCGGAGCGATGTCGGTGATCGGGGCGCTGGCAGTGCTGCGGCTGGTCACATTCGGCACCGACGTGTCGATCTTCGCCCTGAACCTGGCCGTCGCCATGGGTCTGGCCCTGGCCATCGACTACACGCTGCTGGTCGTGTCGCGCTATCGCGACGAGTTGGCCACCGGCGCCGCGCCGGCGACCGCGCTGGTGCGCACCATGACGACCGCCGGGCGCACGGTGATCTTCTCGGCGACGACGGTCGCGCTGTCCATGGCAGCGATGGTGCTGTTCCCGATGCACTTCCTGAAGTCGTTCGCCTACGCGGGGGTGGCCACCGTGGCCTTCGCCGCCGCGGCGGCCGTCGTCGTCACCCCCGCGGCGCTGGTCGTGCTGGGCGACCGGCTGGACGCGCTGGACGTGGCCCGCCTG
>NZ_JBSWXU010000082.1:0-22748 GCF_056160785.1 Mycobacterium sp. ABE4_509
GCGCCGGGACCGGGCGGCCGCGGTGGGGGCGCGGCCGGTCACACCGCCGGGCGCGCAGTCCGTTCTCGAGGCCACCGACGGTCTCGGGGCGCACAGCGTGATCGACGCGGTCGGCACCGACGCCTCGCTGGACGACGCGCTGGCCTGCGTGCGCACCGGCGGCACGGTGTCGGTGGTCGGGGTGCACGACCTGACCCCCTATCCGCTGCCCGCGCTGGTGTGCCTGCTACGCAGCCTGACGCTGCGGTTGACCACCGCTCCGGTCCAGCAGACCTGGGCCGAGCTGATTCCGCTGCTCGCGGCCGGCCGCCTGGACGTCGAGGGCATCTTCACCGGCGCCATGCCGCTGGACGCCGCCGCCGACGCCTACGGCGCCGCGATGTCGCGCTCGGCCGGTCACCTCAAGATCCAGCTGACGCCCTGAGTCGACGCGCTCACCCGCGGTCCGGGCGCGGCTGCCCCACCTGGTCGCCGTACCAGGCGTGCAGCTGCGGCAGCAACGCGTTCTTCTTGTAGTGGTGCCCGGCCATGCGGGTCAGGATGTCGTCGAGCACGACCACGGCCTCGTCGATGTGCGGACCCTTGTTCAGCATCACGCACTCGGCCCGCTCGCCCATCGCGGCGTCGCTGATCTCGGCCCGCGACGGCAACCCGCTCTTGGACAGCTGCTCGAGGACCTGGGTGGCCCAGATCACCGGCAGGTGCGCCGACTCGCACAGCCACAGGATCTCCTCCTGCAGTTCGGCCAGCCGCTGGTAGCCCACCTCCACGGCGAGGTCGCCGCGGGCGATCATCACCCCGACCCGGCGGCGCCGCATCGCGGTCAGCAGCAACTGCGGAAGCCGCTCGAAGGCTCGGCGGGTCTCGATCTTGAGGACCACGCCGACATGGTCTGCGCCCAGCCGGGCGAGCTCGCCGTGCAGCCGCTCCACGTCGTGGGGCTGCTGGACGAAGGACAGCTGCACCAGATCGGCCACCTCGACGACGGTGCTCAGATCGGCGACGTCCTTGTCGGTGAGCGCGGGCACCGGCAGCGTGGTGTCGGGCAGGTTGATGCCCTTGGCCGCCCGCAGCTTCGAGCCGGAGGCGGCCGCGCGCTCGATCCGCACCTCGAGCAGATCGGGGTGCACCGCGATCACCTCGCCGCCGATCCGGCCGTCGTCGAAGAAGACCTTCTCACCGACGCGGGCGTGCGCGAAGACCTCTTCGAGCGTGCAACCGATGCTGGGCACGCCGTCGACGTCGGCCGGCACCGGAGAGCAGTCCTCGGTCAGGTGCAGCAGGTCCCCCGGCCGCAGCAGCAGACTCTGCTCGTGCTGCGGCAGCGCTCCCAGCTCGGCCGGGTCGTCGTGGCCGTAGACGCGCAACACGGTGCCGCTGGCGAGGTAGGCGGTCTTGTCGGTGCTGACCACGATGCCGGCGTCGTGGACGGCCACCGGCAGCAGGGTCCGCTTGGCTCCGCGGGTGTCGTACACGGCCAGGATGTCGGAGCCTCGTCTGCGCGCCAGCCACTCCCCCGGCACCGGCAGGACCGCCATGCCGGGCTCGGGCGGGGCGGCCGGGGCGGACTCCGAGGTCAGCCAGGCCAGCGCCGGGGCCACCACATGTCCGAGATCGTCGCGGCTGGGCCGCAGCTTGACCACCCGCGCGCCCGGCTGGATCGGGCCGGTGCGAAGTTTGGGGCCGGCGAGGTCCATCGCGATCAGAACGCTGCGCGACGTCTGCTCGGCCGCGGCGCGTACGTGCCGGGCCATCGCCCGCCACGCCGCCGGGTCGTCATGCGCGCAGTTGATCCGGGCGACGTCCATCCCGCGTTCGACCAGCCGGCGCACCAGATCCGGATCGTCGGCGGCTTCCGACGGCAACGTGACCATGATGCGGGTGGTGCGGCCCGCGGGTGCGGGACCGAGCAACTCGGTGGTGCGCCGGTCCAGCAGGGAGCGACTCTCCTCGTAGCCCACCACTCCCGGTGGGGGCGTGCACCAGCTGTCGGAGATCATCGCCAGCACCGCCGAGCGGACCAGCCGCAGTGTCGCCTCCACATGCGGTTCGCTGCGGCCCAGCGACGACAGACCGAACCCGGCCAGCCGGTGCTGCAGATCGCGCAGGTCGATGCCGCGCATGGCCCAGTAGTGCGCGAGGTTCAGCGCGCTCGGGCGGTAGTCCTCGTCGACGGCGTCGATCCACCCCGACCAGGCGGACCCGGCCTCCTCGAGGCGCCCGATCAGCCCGTCCAGCCCGTCGAGCAGGCGGGCGAGTGCGGCGCGGGTGTCGTCGCCGAGCAGCGGCGCGGCTTCCCGGTATGCAGTCATGGATGCGCTCCAGCGCTGATCACCACCATCGGTCGGGCACCCTAGTGGCCCCCGGTTACCGACGGGTGAACACGAGCCGATAACCGGTGGCACCCCGGCCGGGATGTGGGTCCATTGGTGACCAACGGCCCTACACCGTTGGGCGACAGAGCCATAACGTCTGAAGACACACGGGGAAAGGAGCCCACTGTGAATTCCGGCAAGGCATCGACCACGACCGCACCGGTGATCGTGGGAGTCGACGGATCAGAAGCGGGCCGCAACGCCGCGGTGTGGGCGGTCGACGAGGCTCTTTCCCGCGGACTGCCGCTGAAACTGGTGTCTGCGACCAAACCCAAGCACCTGGGCACCGAGGACTACTACGACGATCTGCACCGCGCGCAGGCCGCGCTCGACGACGCCCGCGCCGCGGTCGAGGCGACCGGCAAGGCCGTCGAGGTGCAGACAGCGGTGATCGACGGTCCGGCCACCGCTGCGCTGATCGAGCAGTCCGAGGCG
Source organism: Mycobacterium sp. ABE4_509 (assembly GCF_056160785.1). Classification (NCBI taxonomy): domain Bacteria; kingdom Bacillati; phylum Actinomycetota; class Actinomycetes; order Mycobacteriales; family Mycobacteriaceae; genus Mycobacterium; species Mycobacterium sp. ABE4_509. Next base: position 2,811 of record NZ_JBSWXU010000082.1, read on the forward strand.
GCCGAGATGATCTGCGTCGGCACCGTCGGCATCGGCCGCTACGCCCGGTCGATCCTCGGCTCGACCGCAACCGAACTCGCCGAGAAGGCGCACTGCCCGGTCGCGATCATCAGGCCCGACGAAAGTGGCTCCGGCCAGCAGATCGACTGGATCGTGGTGGCCGCCGACGACGGGCCGAACAGCACCGAGATCGTCGAGCGGGCGATGCAGGAGGCCGAGCTGCGCCACGCACCGGTACTCGCGCTCGGCGAGCTGGAGCCGGCGAGCTACCAGCAGCGCCACCCCGATGTGCACGTGTATCCGATCACCGATGAAGCCGACGTCGCCCACTTCCTCAAGAAGCACGACGAAAGGGTGCAGCTGGCGATCATCGGCAGCACCGAGACCGACGATCTCGCCCGGATCGTGGGGCCGCACGGCCATCCGGTGTTCCACCACGCGCACTCCTCGGCGCTGGTGGTGCGGCCCTGAGTCGCGTCGGTACGGCCTAACCGGCTGCCCGGCACAGCCGCACCATGGCCGTCACCGATTCGTCCACCGAGGACGAGGTGTCGACCGGATGCGCTTCGGGCCAGCTGTGGGCGGCGTCGGCGTCGAGCGCGGCGGCGATGCCCGGGGTGACCTCCGAAGTGGTTTCGGTACGCGTCGAGATCCTCTGCACCGCTTCTGAAATCGGAACCGTGCAGGCGAACTCGACGGTCGGCGAAGATTTTTCGGTAGCCAGTGCTCGGGCGCGGGCGCGCTGCTGCGGGTCGCGCCAGGTCCCGTCGACGATCACCGGGACGCCACCGCCGAGCAGTTCGCCAGCGCGCCGCAGCACCTCGTCGTACACGGCGGCCATGTTCTCCGGCGTGTAGAGCCCCGCGTTCAGATCGCCGGATCGTCCACTGATCGCTCCCGATTCGTGCAGTTCACGCCGCACGTCGTCGGTGGAGACGACCTCGGCATGGATCCGCTGGGCAAGCGCGCGCGCCAGGGTCGTCTTTCCGGTGCCGGGTCCGCCGCCGATGACGACCAGCGCCACGGCGGCCGATCTCAGATGCGCCAGCGCGATGTCCAGATGCCGGCGGGCATCGGAGCCGGCCTCCCGGTGTCCCTGGACCACCCGCACACAGTCGACCTTGGCGCGCACCACCGCGCGGTAGGCGACGCAGACGTCACGCAGTGAGCGCGGTGCCGGATCGCCGGCCTGGCGGATGTACTCGTCGAGAAACCACTCCCCCAGGTCGGCGCGGCCGAGATACTCCAGATCCATTGCCAGGAAGGCGGCGTCGTCCACCCCGTCGACGTAGCGCAGCCGGTCGTCGAACTCCAGGCAGTCCAGCAGGGCGGGGCCGTCGGGCAGGCAGAAGATGTCCTGGGCCAGCAGGTCGCCGTGGCCGTCCACGACCCGTCGCGCGGCGATCCGCGACGCGTACAGCGCACCGCGCCCCTGCAGGTATCCGAGGGCCAGCCTGGTGACGTCGCGCAGCACGGTGTCCGAGACGACGGTGCCGGTGTGGCGCGACAGTTCGGTCAGATTCTCCTGCCACCTGTCGGTGAGCGCCGCCGCGGTGGCTTCGGCGTCGATCACCGCACCACGAAGCGCGGTGGCGTGGAAGCGGGCCAACATCGCTGCGATGGCGCTCAACTCGGCGTCCACCGCAACACCCGACCGGACGCGAGCCGCCAGCCGGGCGCTGTCCGGATAGCGCCGCATCACGATGACGGGTTCGGCGGGCGCGCCCGGCAGCTCGAAGTGCCCGATCCCGAGGTAGCTGTCCGGCGCCAGCCGCCGGTTGAGGTCGACCTCGCGGGCGCACGCCTGCGCACGGTGCGCGACGGTGCTGAAATCGAGGAAGTCGGTGGTCACCGACTTCTTCGCCTTGTAGGCGCGTTCCCCGACCAGCACCACCATGCCGGTGTGGGTTTCGTGCACCTCGGGGCTGAGGTTGCCCGGTGTCGTCCACGGCTCGTTGCCCGCGATGTCGTCGTCAGCCGTGGCAGCCATGCCGGCCACCTTGCCCGCCGATGGGTCCCCGGCGGAAGGGTTGACCGCCCGTCGTGGCGAAGTTCACCTCTGACGTGCCACGATCACCGGTACCCGGGCCGCCTGCGCGACCGCTGAACTGACCGAGCCCAGCAGCAGCCCGGCGAAGCCGCCCCGGCCACGGCTGCCGACCACGAGCAGCTGGGCACCGTTCGACTCCTCGATCAGCCGGTGCGCGGGGTTGTCCTGACCGACGACGCGGCGGACCGTGACATCGGGGTAGCGCTCGGACCACCCGGCCAGGCGCTGGGCCAGCTCCTCCTCGGCCTGTGTCTCCCACTCGCCGGGCTCCACGGTGTGCGGGAAGTCTGCGCTGTTGATCCAGGTGTGTACCGCCACCAGCTCGACTCCGCGGCGTGACGCCTCATCGAAGGCGATCTCGGTGGCGAGCTCCGAGGCGGGTGAGCCGTCCACCCCGACCAGCACCGGGGCCGCGGGTCCGTGACCCCGGGCGCCTTCCTCGTGAACGACGGCCACCGGGCAGAGAGCGTGATGCAGCAGCGTCGAACTGGTGGATCCGAGCAGCAGGCCGCCGAGGTCGCTCAGCCCGCGGCGTCCGACCACCATCATGTCGGCGTGCTCGGACAGCTCGATCAGGGCCGGTTTGACCGGACCGGCGACAACGCGGGAATGCACCGGCAGTTCCCCGATCTCGGGCGCCGCGTCGACCACCGCACCCAGCGCGTCATCGACGATCTCCTGGGCCCGACGGTCCCGTTTGGCCAGGAACTCGTCGGGAAGCCCCACCGGGAAATCGAGCCACGGGTTGGCGTCGTCGTCGCTGCGCACGTGCACGATGGTCAACGGAACCCGGCGCAGGGCCGCGTCCCGGGCCGCCCACTCCGTGGCCGCCCGCGACGCGGGCGACCCGTCCACCGCTACGACGATGCCGTGTCCATCGGTCATGTCAACCTCGATTCGACGACCGGTCGTCAGATCGGTTCTTCTCCAAATCAGTACACGCTCGGCGGGCACACCGTGGAAGGGTCCTAAGTCCCCCGCACGGGGCCCGGTAGCAACACTATGCCCCCAACCCCGGGAAAAAGGGACCTATGTCTCTGGAAAGTCGGGACTCTCGCACGCTGTGCTCGGCGGAACAACGCAATACGGTTCATTCATGATGTCAGAACAGAAAGCCCATGATTACACCTACAGCATTCATTTCGTGCCGGAGCTGGCCGGCTATGTGGCCTACGTCGCCGAGTTCCCGGAGCTGAAGTCTCCGGCGGCGGACACCCCGCAGGCCGCCTTCGAGGGTTTGATCACCCTGGTGGTCAAGGAGCTCGACTATCTGCACGATGCGGGCCGGCCGCAGCCGCTGACCCCGACCCACTGAGGAGGCGTAACCCTCGACGACAGCACGGAATTCGACAGCGATCTCGACGACGAGGCGGTGGGGACAGTGGACGCGGATTTTCCGGATACCGGCACACTTGCGGCGGTCTTCGCACAGGCGCTGCGCGCGCCGTCGATCCACAATTCGCAGCCATGGCGTTGGCGCATCGGCGATTCCACCCTGAGTCTGTTCGCCGACCCTGACGTCACACTGCCCCACACCGACCCCGACGGCCGGGATCGGATCCTCAGCTGCGGCACAGCGCTGCACCACTGTGTCGTCGCGCTCGCGGCAACGGGGTGGCGGGCGCAGATCGACCGGTTCCCCGACCCCTCCGACCCCGACCACCTTGCCGCGCTGAAGTTGTTCCGCGCGCCCACCACCGACGCCGACATCGCGATGTCGGCGGCGATCGAGCAACGGCGCACCGACCGCCGCCGCTACAGCGACCGCGCGGTTCCCGCGACCATACTGAACACCCTCAGCGCCCGGCTCCAGCATTTCGGGATAGTCGTGCGCGAGGTCAACGCGCGAACCCGGCTGGCGCGCATCGTCTCTCAGTCGGTGCGTCAGCACGCCTCCGATGCCGAGTATCTGGCCGAGCTGCACATGTGGAGTGGCCGCCATGCCAGTGCGACCGGCGTCCCCGCACGCAACACGCTGCCGGCCGGCTCGCCGACGGCCAACAACGGGCGGGCCTTCGCCGGTGGCAGCCTGTCGGAACCACCGCAGGCCGCCGACGCGCGGGACAGCAGCGTGGTGCTCGCGCTGGGAACCGCCAACGACCGCTGGCCGGCCTGGCTGCGCGCCGGTGAGGCGACCAGCGCGATCCTGTTGCGCGCGACGATGTCCGGGCTGGCCTCGTGCCCGATGACCGAACCTCTGGAGATCGCCGAGACCCGCGAGGCGGTGATGCGCGAGATCTTCGGCGGCCGCGCCACCCCGCAGATGCTGCTGCGCGTCGGGTGGGTGCCGGCCGACGCCGAAGCGCTGCCGTGGACACCGCGGCGTCCGGTCGACGAGGTGGTGCGCCACCTGGACGGCTCGGCGCTGCGCTGAGCCGTCCACTCCGAGCTCATCGACTCACCGGTGCGGCCTGCGGCACCGCAAACACACGTCTCGCCGGTGTCGGCTGACACCGGCGAGACTGTTGCGCTCGGCTATCCGGCCGGGGTGATCACCCCGTAGTGCCCGTCGAGGCGCCGGTAGAGCACGCTCGCGCGGCCCTGAGCGGCGTCGACGTAGAACAGGAACGGCAGCCCCAGCAGCGACAGCCGCTCGGCGGCATCCTGTTCGCGCAGACACGGCGGCGCCACGTCGCTGACGGTGACCGGCCGTTCGAAGGCGCCGAGATCGGCGGCGAGCTCCGGGGCGACCAGAGCGACCCGGTACCCGGTGGGCTCGGCCCGGTAGACGACGCCGACGGCGCCGGTCGCCTTCTCGGTGAACAGATGGAAGTCGTAGTCGAGCAGATCGAGCTCGTCGACCGCGTCGTCGACGCTGCACGCCGCCATGGTGAACGACTTGCGCCGGATGATGCCGGCCTCGCTGACCGAGCGGTCGGGATGACCGGGCCGGTGCGCGGCGTCCTCTGCCGCCCAGGGGCGGCGAGGGGCGTGGGCGCCCTTCTTGGGCATCTCCCAGCGCTCGGCCAGGTGCTCGAGCCGGCGCCGCAACGCCGACTCCAGCCGGTCGATGGCCTCCCGCGCGGTGGTGGCGTGAACCTGAGCACGCACCAGGCGTCCGCTCACGTCGAGGTTGCCCTGTGCGACCACCGGGAATTCGACCGCCGGGTCGTGGTGGCGGGTCAGTTTCACCCGCGCGTACAGGACAGGCCGGTGGGTCAGCCGGCCGAGCTCACCGATCTTGGTTCGCGCGTAGTCCGCGGCGCCGGGGAACTCTCCGTGGGTGGTGACATCGACGTTGAAGTCGAACTGGACGTTCAGCCCGTCAGCAGTTGTGTTGCTCATACCTTCAGTACTACGTCGTGTAGCTCGTCCCGGCGAGGGGCGAAGGTCACTTCTCGTGCGCCGCAACACCCCGGGTGGCCTCCAGCGCGAGCGCGAGGTTGTGCCGGGCCGTCCCGGTCAGCCCTTCGCGAAGCTCCCATTCGTAGCCGCGGATCGCCAGCAGGTACGCCTCGGGGATCGTGTCGAAACACTGCTGCGCGGTGGCCAGGATCGCCTGCACCGAGATCGCGTGCGAGGTGAAGGTGAGGTCCATCCGGGGCTGCGGGCGGGTCACGGTGAACGACGTGACGCCGGTGTCCTTGGTCGCGTCGACGAACAGCACCCGCTGATACCGATGGATCAGGTCGGCGTCTTCGAGGGCGAGTTGATAGGTGCGCCTGCACTGGGCCGGCGGCGCCGTGCCGGGGCCCTCCTCGAGCGCGTCGATGTAGGCCCAGCCCAGGCCGTCGTCCTGACGTCCGGCGTTGCCGATGCCGAGCACCAGCGAGGCCGCCGAGTCGAAGAAACCCGCCGGCAGAACGCTGCTCTCAGCGGACGCGCGCATCGATGACCTGGCCGCGGGAGTCGACGAGCGACACCTCCAGCGGCATCTGCCCCAGCGCGTGGGTCGCGCAACTCAGACACGGGTCGTAGGCACGGATACCGACCTCGATGGCGTTCATCATGCCCTCGGTGACCACGGCCTGGCCGTCCAGATAGTCGCCGGCGACGCTGCGCACGGTCGCGTTGAGTACGTGGTTGTTCTGCGTGGTCGCGACGATCAGGTTGGCGAAGGTGACGTTGCCCTCGCGGTCGGCGCGGTAGTGGTGCAGCAGGCTGCCGCGGGGGGCTTCGACCACCCCGACGCCCTCACCCACCCAGGCCTGCCGGCCCGGCGTCACCAGCAGGTCCTCGCCGGTGATGTCGGGGTCGTTGAGCAGATCCCGGACGACTTCGGCGGCGTGGATGATCTCGATGGTGCGGGCCCAGTTGGTGTGCAGCGTCATGGTGTTGGCCCGTCCGCCGGTGTAGGCGTGGAAGCGCTCCAGCGCCTCGGCGGCCATCGGGGTCGACAGCGTCCGGGTGACGTTCATCCGGGCCAGCGGCCCCACCCGCACCGAACCCGCGTCGCGCCCGAGGTCGGTCAGGTACGGGAACTTCATGTAGCTCCACTTCTCCACGCCTTCGGAGAAGTGCTCCAGATAGTCCCGGTAGTCGAAGTCACGGACGATGTTCTTGTCGCCGTCGACCACCCGCAGCCGCCCGTCGTAGTAGTCGACGTCGCCGTTGTCGTCGACCAGGCACATGTTCAGGGACCCCACCTTGGCGAACTTGTCGACCTCGTCACGGTGCGCCTCGTGGAAGTCGTAGAACATCTGCAGGCCCAGCTGCGCGTCCTCGATCACCTGGTCGACCGACGGGATGCCCTCGTCGCCGCGCAGGAAGCGTTCGACGTCGGCGGCGGACAGGCTCTTGTTCACCCCGCCCGGCACCGAGGAGATCCCGTGCATCCGCTTGCCGAACACGGCCTCGATGACTTCCTGACCCCATTTGCGCAGCCGCACCACACGTTTGACGAGCTCGGGGTTGGCCTCGATCAGGCCGATGAAGTTGCGCTGTTCGGGTGCGGCGTCGATGCCGAACAGCATCTCCGGCACCACCAGGTAGAAGTACGCCGTGACGTGCGACTGCAGCATCTGCGCGTAGTGGCCCAGCCGGCGCATCTTCAACGCCGTCGAAGTCAGCGCGGTGCCCGATGCGGGGCCGACGCCGATCATGTCGTCGAGGGACTTGGCCCCGGCGAGGTGGTGGCTGACGAAACAGATGCCGCAGATGCGCTGCATCAGCACCGGGGCCTCCCAGTACGGGTGACCCTGGATGAAGCGTTCGTAGCCGCGGAATTCCACGACGTGCAGTTTGGCGTCGACGACGTTGTGGTCGTCGTCGAGCTCGACGACGACCTTGCCGTGTCCCTCGATCCGGGTGATCGGATCGATGACGATGGTGTTCGCCATGGTGGCCGCCTTCCGATCAGTTGAAGTCGATCAGTCGAAGTGGTTGAGCGATTTGGGCAGGTTCACCGGACGCCCGTTGACCAGGTCGTCGAGGACGGTGAGGATGGCGTCGGCGTCCGGCGGGCAGCCCGGGATGAAGTAGTCCATGTGCACCACCTCGTGGCAGGGGTGCACGTTGTTGGTCAGGATCGGGATGCGGCGGTCGAACGGCACCACCGGGGGCGCCCCCGGCGGTGCGGTCGGTGACTGCGGATAGGCCTCGGCCAGGCAGTCTTTCAGCCCGACCGGGTTGCGCAGTGAGGGCACCCCGCCCCAGATCGCACACGCGCCCACCGAGATCAGCACATCGCAGTTCTCCCGGAAGTGCTGGAGTGTCTCGATGTTCTCCTCGTTGGCGACCCCGCCCTCGATGAACCCGATGGCGCAACGCTCCGGGATGCGTTTGATGTCGGTGAACGACGACCGCAGGATGGTGATCTTGTCCAACAGGTCGATCATGCGTTCGTCGATGTCGAGCAGCGACAGGTTGCAGCCCCAGCAGCCGCACAGGCTGATCATCGAGACCTTGATCTTCTCGTCCCGCTTGGCGGCGATCTCGGGATCCAGTGGGGTGGCCGGAAGTTCGTGTGAGGCGACCTCGTTGCTCTCTGAGGTGGTCATCGGTCCTGCCTCCGTGCCGCATCCAGTGCCCGGTCCTTGGCCGATTCGACGTCGTAGCGACGCTCGCCGATCGGCTGGTCGTAGCCGACGCCCTTGTGCAGGATCGTCCCGACCGGGCAGATGTCGACGGCCTGCTGGATCTGTTCGGGCGGCATCTTGTCGGCCAGTTCGGCGTCGACCTCGATCCGGGCGTGGCTGCCGCGCCCGCTGATCGAGAAGATCTTCTTGCCGGTGTCCTGGTCGCGGATGAACTCCACGCAGCGCTGGCAGAAGATGCAGCGGTCGCGCTCCAGCCAGATCGATTCCGCGGCATGGTCGTTGACCCGTTTGGGGAACTGGTACGGGAACGGCGAGGACACCATGTCCACCTCGTAGCCGACTGCCTGCAGCGTGCACCGCCCGGCCTTCTCACAGCTGGGACAGTTGTGGTTGCCTTCCGAGAACAGCATCTCCACGAGTGCTTTTCGCGCGGAGGTGGTTTCGGTGTCGGTGACCTCGACGCGCATCCCGTCGGTCACCGCCACCGCACACGCCGCGGTGACCCGACCGTTGACCTTGACCGAGCAGACCCGGCAGGTGCCCAACGCGGGATGCTCGGCCAGATAGCACAGCGTCGGGATGTAGACCCCGGCCTCGGCGGCCACCTCGACGAGGTTGCGGCCCTCTTCGGTGGTGACCGGGGTGCCGTCGATCTCGATCTGGATGCTCACGGTGTCTCCTGGGGGGCGAGCTGGGCCACCGCCTCGGCGTAGCCGCTGAGTTCGGCCTCCGGGTCGAACGAGGGCAGCAGGTCGTCGTGGGTGACCCGGGGACGCACCGAGTAGATCTCGGGGAACTTCGTCATCGTCGTCAGAATCGGGTTGGGCGAGGTGGCGCCGAGTCCGCATCTGCTGGTGTGCGCGACGATCCCACCCCAGGTCGCCATGTCCTGCAGGTCGGTCGGTGCGCCGTGCCCGCTGGCGAACAGCCCGACCTTCTGCCGCAACACCACGTTGCCCGCCCGGCAGGGCACGCAGATCCCGCAGGACTCGTCGACGAAGAACTGCATGAAGTCGCCGACGACGTCGAGCAGGTCACGGTCGTGGTTGAACACCATGAACGAGCCGTTGCAGGACAGATCGTCGTAGGCGAGCGCGCGATCGGCGTCGGCGGCCACCGACAGCATCTCGCCGGAGGGGCCGGATATCTGCACCGCGCGCGGATCCTGCGCGCCGACCATGTCCAGCACCGCACGCAGGGTCACACCCCACTGGACCTCGTAGATCCCGGGGGCCGAGCAGTCACCGGACACGCTGAGCAGCCGGGTGCCGGTGGAGCCGGGCACTCCCATGGCGGCGAACCACGCCGCTCCCTGCTCCATGATGCGGGTGGCGGCGGCGAACGTCTCGACGTTGTTGACCACGGTGGGCATGCCGAGGAAGCCGTGTTCCACCGGGAACGGCGGCTTGAGCCGCGGTGTCCCGCGCTTGCCCTCACAGGATTCGATCAGCGCCGATTCGTCACCGCAGATGTAGGCACCGGCACCCATCTGGATGCGGATGTCGAATCCGCCGCCGAGCACGCCGGCCTCGCGCAGTTCGGCCAGCTGCCTGTCCAGGTACGCGGTCAGGTAGGCGTATTCGGCGCGCAGGTAGATGATGCCGTGAGCGGCGCCGACAGCGTGTGCGGCGATGGCCATGCCGGCGAAGACCTGTTTGGGTTCGTGGGTGAGCAGCACCCGGTCCTTGAAGGTGCCCGGCTCGCCCTCGTCGGCGTTGCAGATGATGTATTTGTCGGCGCCGGCCGCCGCGCGGCAGGTCTGCCATTTGGTGCCGGTCGGGAATCCGGCCCCGCCCCTGCCCCGCAGTCCGGACTCGGTCATGGCGGCGATGACCTCGTCGGAGGACATCGCGCGGCAGCGCTGCAGCAACGCGCCGTGGTCGGTGTCGCCGCCGAAGAACACCGGGCCGGCGGTGTGCACCGTGGTGCCGGTCATCGCCTCGGCATAGGCCACTTCGTCGCGGGGCAGCCCGGCCGGGTTGGCCAGCTGTTCGGGCGTCCTGCCACCCCGCAGCCCGGCGATGATCTCGGCGACCGACGTCGGGGTCAGGTCGGTGAACACCACACCGTCGACGAGCATCGCCGGCTCGTGGTCACTGAGGCCGATGCATGCGGTCTCGAACAGCCCGAAGTCGGCGGACCCGGGACCGCCGAACCGCACCCCGGTCTCGCGCTCCAGCGCCGCATACACCTGGTCGTAGCCGTGCATTTTCGCAATAACGGTGTTGCTCAAATAGATTCGGTAGCGGCCCGATGCGCTGGTGTGGAAGAAGTGGTAGAAGGTCGCGGTTTCGAACACGTCCTCGACCGATATCCCGAGGCGGTCGGCGATCGCGGCGGCCGCGTCCGCGGAGATGTAGCCGCTGCGTCTCTGCACGTCCCACAGGATGTCCAACAGGTCGGCGCGGTCACAGCCGTGATCGTCCAGCACGGCCGCGATGTCGGTAGTCAGCGTCAAAATCCCACCCACCCATGCGAGTCAGCACGGTCGTCTCGTGGTGGCGGGCGAATGCGCGGCCTCGGCGACGCGCGATTCGGGGCTTCCCGATGGACCCGAGAGCAACCTGTGGTGTGTCGCGAAATTACCACACACGGCACACGGTCGCCTTGGCGAGAAAGGATTTTCGCGCTCGGCTCGTCAGCACATGCGCCGGTCGGTCCGGCTCAGCCCAGCAACAGCACGTCGAGGGTGCGGGGTCCGTGCACACCCTCGACCCGGTCCAGTTCGATGTCGCTGGTCGCGCTCGGCCCGGAGACGAAGGTCAACGGCCGGAGCGGGTCCAGCGCGGCGAAGACCTGCGGCACGGTGTCGACGACCTGCTCGGCGCGCACCACGCAGATGTGGTGGTCGGGCACCAGGGTCAGCGCCCGCCTCCCCTGAGCCACCCCGCCGTCCAGGACGATGGTGCCGGTCGCGGCGACACCCGCCGCGCAGGCGGTCACGACCGCATCGGCCTCGTCGAGGCGGGCGATCGGCATCGGCGCCGCGGGGTCGTCGACCAGGACGTCCAACCCGTCGACCCACTCGGGCGGCAGGTCCGACGGCACCGCGATACGCGCACCCGGTGCCACCAGGGCGGTGATGGTCGCGGCCAGCCCGGAAGGCTCGATCCGGTGGACCCGGGCCCGGTATTCACCGACGGTCTCGGCGAACCGGGCGACATCGCCGGGCCCCTGCAGCGGACCGCGGTCGTAGTCTCTCGGCACCACCACCGGCGCTGCACCGGACTGTCCCAGCGCAACCCGGATACGGTGCAGAATCACGGCTTTCGCGTCAGTCATCGTCGCCTGCGTCACCGTGGGTGCGGGCCCACCACTGGCGGAACGTCTCGGTGGGGGGTTCGGGCAGGTCTCGGCTGGCGGTCCAGCGTGAGGCGGGCCAGGGCAACGCGGTGATGCGGTGATCGGCGTCGGCCAGCAGCCGTCCGGCCGACAGCGCCTTCTCGGCCGTCGCGAAACGGCGTGACGAGCCCATCGCCCAGGCCGCCGCCGTCATCGCGGCCTGCTGCCCACCGGGCAGGCCACCACGTTCGGAGTCGACCTGTTCGGCCCGAAGGTGCACCAGGATCGACGGGATGTCGATGCGCACCGGGCAGGCGTCGAAACAGGCGCCACACAGCGACGACGCGTACGGCAGCGACGCGTTGGGGTCGTCGCGCCCGGTGGTGCCGGTCAGCTGCGGACTCAGGATCGCCCCGATCGGCCCCGGGTAGACCGATCCGTAGGCGTGCCCGCCGGTGCGCTCGTAGACCGGGCACACGTTCAGGCAGGCGCTGCACCGGATGCACTTGAGCGCCTCGCGGCCCGTCTCGTCGGCCAGCACCCTGGTGCGGCCGTTGTCGAGCAGGATCAGGTGGAACTCCTGCGGGCCGTCACCGGGGTGCACGCCGGTCCACATCGAGGTGTACGGGTTCATCCGCTCGGCGGTCGACGAGCGCGGCAGCAGCTGCATGAACACTTCGAGGTCGGCGAAGGTGGGCAGCACCTTCTCGATGCCCATCACGGTGATCAGCGTGCGCGGCAGGGTCAGACACATCCGGCCGTTGCCCTCGGATTCGACGACCGCCAGCGTGCCGGTCTCGGCCACCCCGAAGTTCGCGCCGCTGACCGCGACCTCGGCCGACAGGAACTTGCGGCGCAGGTAGCGGCGTGCGGCCATGGCCAGCACCCGGGGTTCGTCGGTCAGGTCCCCGACGCCGGGCATCTCGCGGGCGAAGATCTCCCGGATCTCGGCGCGGTTGCGATGGATGGCCGGCACCAGGATGTGGCTGGGCTTGTCGTGGCCCAGTTGCACGATGAGCTCCGCGAGATCGGTTTCCACCGCGCCGATTCCGCGTTGTTCGAGGTATTCGTTGAGGCCGATCTCCTGGGTGGCCATCGACTTGACCTTGACGATCTCGTCGGCGCCGGCCGCGGCCACCAGGCCGGCGACGATCGCGTTGGCCTCGGTGGCGTCGCGGGCCCAGTGCACCACCCCGCCCCGGGCGGCGACGTTGGCCTCGAGTTGTTCGAGCAGTTCGGGCAGCCGGGCCAGCACGTCGCGCTTGATCGCGCTGCCGGCCTCGCGCAGCTGCTCCCAGTCGTCGCACTCCCCCACCGCGGTAAGGCGTTTGGTGCGGATCGTGTGGGTGGCGTGACCGACGTTGCGGCGCATCTGGGTGTCACCCAGCGCGCGCCGGGCGGCCTTGGGGAACGGTTCCGCACCGCGCAGGTTGCCGGTGCCGGGGATGCCGAGGTAGGTGGTCATGACCGCACCGGCGCGTGCTCGGTGGCGGCCAGGATCTCGGCGAGATGCACCGTGCGCACCCCGGACCGGATCCGGGACAGCCCGCCGCCGATGTGCATCAGGCACGACGAGTCGCCTGCGCTGCACACCTCGGCCCCGGTCTCGATGACGTGGGCCATCTTGTCGGCCAGCATCGCCGTCGAGGTATCGGCGTTCTTGATGGCGAAGGTTCCACCGAACCCGCAGCACGACTCCGCTTCGGGCAGTTCGACCAGGGTGAGCCCACGGACGTTGCGCAGCAGCTGCAGCGGTTTGTCCCCGACGCGCAGCATCCGCAACGAATGACAGGTCGGGTGGTAGGTGACCCGGTGCGGGTAGTAGGCGCCGACATCGTCGGCGCCCAGTACATCGACCAGGAACTCCGACAGTTCCCAGGTGCGGGCGGCGACGGCTTCGGCCCGGGAGGCCAGGCGTTCGTCACCGGCGCGGCGGGCCACCATCGCGTGCTGGTGGCGTACCGACCCGACGCACGAGCCCGACGGGGCGACCACCGCGTCGAACCCGGGGGCCTCGAACTGCTCGACGTGGCGGCGCACCAGGGCGACGGCCTCGCCCAGGTAACCGGTGTTGACGTGCATCTGCCCACAACAGGTCTGACCCGCAGGGAAGAGCACCCGATGCCCGAGGCGCTCGAGCAGTTCCACTGTTGCGATGGCGGCGCGCGGGAACAGGGCATCGGCCAGGCAGGTCGCAAACAGGGCGATGCGCATCGATCCTCCCCACCGGTCGGCCGGGCTGTGGCTATCCGGCGCGGTCGTCCTCGGCGGCCGCGCGCAGCAGGTCGTCGCGGGCCCGGGCGACCCGGGATCGGATCGTGCCGACCGGGCACCCGCACACCTCGGCGGCCTCGGCGTAGGACATGCCCAGCACCTGGGTCAGCACCAGGGCTTCGCGCCGGTCCGGGTCGAGCCCGTCGAGCAGGATCCTGATCTCGACCATGTTCTCGATGCGGCCACCGCCACCGATCACATCGTCGAGGTCGACGACATAGGCGGGCCGCGGGCGTGACGTGTTGTACCGGATCTGGTCGACAACCACCCGGCGCGCGATGGACAACAGCCAGGTCCTGGCCGTCGAACGGCCGCTGAACCGCGGCAGCGACTTGATCGCGCGCAGGTAGGTCTCCTGGGTGAGGTCGTCGGCGCTGCCCGGATCGGCCAGATAGGCCACGGTGCGCCAGACGTCACGGCGGGTGGCCTCGATGAACGCGGTGAGTGCGACCCGGTCTCCCCGACCAGCCGATTTGGCGAGGTGGGTAATTTGGTCTTCGTCGCCAGCGGTCGCCACCAGGAAAGAGTAAGCGATGCGCACCGGGAACTCCGCAGCGCATCCGGACGACCAACAGGCAGGCCACGAAGACGCAGGAGGTGGGCCCACGATGACAACCGGGATGTCGGCCGGAACGTCGACCGGCACCGGCGGGCCCGAGGGCGGCACCCGCGAGGTCGCCCGCGTACAGCTCGATGTGTCGGGGATGTCCTGTGCGGCGTGCGCTGCCCGGGTGTCCTCGGCGCTGAACAAGCTGCCGGAGGTGCGCGCCTCGGTGAACTTCGGCACCCGGGTGGCCACCGTCGAGGCGCCGGCAGGCGTGGACGAGTCCGCGTTGTGCGACGTCGTCCGCAACGCCGGCTACCAGGCCGAGGTGCGCCAGGTGGGCACGTCCGGGGCCGAGGATCCCGACGCCGACCACGCCCGCAGCCTGCTGCTGCGGCTCGCGGTGGCCGCGGTGTTGTTCGTGCCGGTCGCCGACCTGTCGGTGATGTTCGCCGTGGTGCCCAGCACCCGTTTCCCGGGCTGGCAGTGGGTGTTGACCGCGCTGGCCGCCCCGGTCGTGCTGTGGGCGGCGTGGCCGTTCCATCGCAAGGCCGTGCAGATGGCCCGCCACGGCGGCGCCAGCATGGACACCCTGATCTCGGTCGGCATCCTGGCCGCCTCGGCGTGGTCGGTGTACACGGTCTTCACCGCGCAGCCGTCCGACACCGCGGACGGCATCTGGCAGGCGCTGCTGGGCAGCGACGCCATCTACTTCGAGGTCGCCGCCGGTGTGACGGTCTTCGTGCTGGCCGGCCGCTATTTCGAAGCGCGCGCGAAATCCAAGGCCGGCAGCGCGCTGCGCGCACTGGCCGAACTGAGCGCCAAGGACGTCACCCTGCTGCTGGCCGACGGCACCGAGATGGTGATCCCGGCTGACGAACTCGCCGAGCAGCACCGTTTCGTGGTGCGCCCGGGCCAGACCATCGCCGCCGACGGCCTGGTCACCGAGGGCTCGGCGGCGGTCGACATGAGCGCCATGACCGGCGAGGCCAAACCGCAACGGGTCCGCCCGGGAGATCAGGTCATCGGCGGCACCATCGTGCTCGACGGCCGGCTCATCGTGGAAGCGGCCGCGGTCGGCGCCGACACCCAGTTCGCCGGCATGGTGCGCCTCGTCGAGGAGGCGCAGGCCCAGAAGGCCGATGCGCAGCGCCTCGCCGACCGGGTCTCGGCGGTGTTCGTGCCGTGTGTGTTCGTGATCGCGGCACTGACCGCCATCGGCTGGCTGTTCGCCGGCGGGGGCCCGGATCACGCGGTGTCGGCGGCGCTGGCCGTGCTGGTCATCGCCTGCCCGTGCGCACTCGGACTGGCCACCCCGACGGCGATGATGGTGGCCTCGGGGCGCGGCGCGCAGCTCGGCATCTTCCTCAAGGGACACCGCTCGCTGGAGGCGACCCGCGTGGTGGACACCGTGGTGTTCGACAAGACCGGCACGCTGACCACCGGCCGGTTGACCGTCAGCGCCGTCGTGGCCGAGCAGGGCTTCGACGCCGACGAGGTGCTGCGGCTGGCGGCCGCCGCCGAGGGCCCCTCCGAGCATGCCGTGGCCCTGGCGATCAGCTCGTCGGCCAGCCACGACGACACCGTCGAGGACTTCGGCTCGGTGGCGGGCCGCGGTGTCACAGCGGTCGTCGCGGGGCGGCAGGTGCGGGTGGGTAAGCCGTCCTGGATCGCGGCCTCGGGACTGTCACCCACGCTGACCGCGGCACGGCGCACCGCCGAATCACGCGGCGAGACAGTGGTCTTCGTCGAGGTCGACGGGCGACCGTGCGGTGCGATCGCGGTGTCCGACACCGTCAAGGAGTCCGCGGCCGACGCGGTGGCCGCGCTGCACGCCAAGGGGCTGCGGACCGTGCTGCTGACCGGGGACAACCCGGCCTCGGCGGCCGCCGTCGCCGCGCAGGTCGGGATCGAAGAGGTGATCGCCGACGTCCTGCCCGACGGCAAGGTCGACGTGATCGAGCAGCTGCGCGATCGGGGCCGCGGCGTCGCCATGGTCGGTGACGGCATCAACGACGGGCCCGCGCTCGCGTGCGCAGATCTGGGGATGGCGATCGGCCGCGGCACCGATGTCGCGATCAGCGCCGCCGACGTCATCCTGGTGCGTGACGACCTGACCACGGTCCCGGTCGCGCTCGGCCTGGCCGCCGCGACCATGCGGACCATCAAGGTGAACCTGTTCTGGGCGTTCGGCTACAACGTCGCGGCGATCCCGATCGCCGCCGCGGGCCTGCTGAACCCGTTGATCGCCGGCGCGGCCATGGCGTTCTCGTCGTTCTTCGTCGTGTCGAACAGCCTTCGGCTGCGCAACTTCGGCGATGTCAGCGATGTCAGCGTCCCCTCCCACCGGGACCGTTGAGACTGCGGTAGCGGCGGGCTCGTCTCGCAGTTCCGCGCCCGCAGCGCAGTCCCGAGGCGGCGCGGGAACCAAACACCGTCGGCACCCGACTATGTCTGCGACACCGCCGACGGGGCGGTTCGAGCTTGAGGGGACCGACTGTGACGATCACGCCGAACTCCACCCGCCGCGGCGAGGCCGCCGTTCTGCGGCGCGTCTGGCGGATGCACTTCTGGGTGGCGCTGTTCGCCGCGCCGGCGCTGGTGGTTCTGGCGCTGTCGGGGCTGGTCGTGCTGTACAACCAGCCGCTCGACGTGGTGCTCAACCGCAACCTGCTGGTGGTCGACCAGCAGCCGACCACGGTGGCGCTCGATGAACAGGTCGACACCGCCGTGGCGCAGGTGGGCCCCGACTACGCCCTCGACGCGGTGATCCCGCCGGCCGAACCGGGCCGCTCGACCCGGGTGGACTTCATCCCGCCCGACGCCCCCGAGTGGCCGGCCGGCGAGTCCAGCGTCACCCAGGTGTTCGTCGACCCCTACACCGGCGCATACCTCGGCCAGCGCAGCCAGCTCGCCAGCCCGGACGGTTTCGGCGCCCAGATCCACCGGCTGTTCGGCAACGACGGCCCGCAACTGCACCTGCCGTCGCTGGGGCACCTGATCGCGCCGTCGTCCTACCCGGAGGCAACCATCCCGGTGGGGATCGGCAACCTGTGGATGGAGATCACCGCGGTCTGGATCCTGGTGCTGCTGGCCAGCGGCATCTACCTGTGGTGGCCGCGGGCCATCGAGGCCACCAAACCGCTGCTGAAAGTGCGCTGGGGCAAGGGCGGCCGGATCCGCTGGCGGGATCTGCACGCCCTGACCGGGGTGGTGCTGGCGGTCGTGCTGATCGGCTACATCCTGTCCGGACTGACCTGGTCGCGGTACTGGGGCGAGAACTGGCGGGCGTTCTCGGCCGAGGTGGCGCCATCCACCGAGGTCGAGGCCGCCTCCACCCCCGCACAGCTCGGCGACTACGACCGGCTGGGCCGGCGCATCGCCTGGGCGGCCACCGACGAGGCCATCCCGGCCTCCCAACCCGACGGCCCGATGGCCGCACCGCTGGGCTACGCCGACATCGACCAGATCGCCAGAGACGAGAACATGGTCCCCGGCTTCGCGATCATCCCGCCCTACGACTCCGTCGCCGAGGACGGAACGCCGGTGTACGGCAGCTACGCGGTGGTCAACGCGTGGCCGCAGAAGCTCTCCGAGCAGCGCACGCTGTACCTCGACCAGTTCACCGGCCACACCATCACCAACGCCACCGCCGCTCAGGACGGCGCGCTGGCGAAGGCCACCAGCTTCGGCATCGCGATGCACATGGGCACCCAGTTCGGGGTGCTCACCCGCATCATCGCGACCATGGCCTGCCTGGGCATCCTCGTCAGTGTCGGCACCGGGCTGCTGATGTGGTGGAAGCGCCGCCCGGCCGGCACGACCGGGGTCCCCACCCCGGCCGGCCCGGCCACCCGTGCCGCCACCCCGAAGAAGGCGATCGTCACCGTGGCCGCGGCCGCCGTCGTCCTCGGGGTGCTCTACCCGGCGTTCGGGGTGTCGCTGCTGCTCGTGCTGGCCGTCGAGCGACTGCTGGCTGCGCGGCGCGGGTCCCGGGCCGAAACACCGGACGACGACACCGATGCGCAGGACGACACCGAAAGCCCGCTCACACCAGAGCCGTTGACGCTGCGGTAGCGGCGGGGCTCACCGGAGAGCGAGAATCAGTTGCCCCGCCACATGTCCGGCTGCGACCGGTGCACCGGCGTGGCGAGCAGGCTCAACCACGCGACCGCGAGGACGAAGGTGGCCAGATCCGCGGCCACCAGCCAACCCAGCGCCGATTCGGCGGGGCCGGTACGCACCCACCAGAACGCCCCGATGCCGACCACCGTGCCCAGCGCGCAGCTGTAGGCCGCGGCGCAACTCCACCGGAAGCGCCGCACCGCAAGCGCCACCATCGACGACGCCGCGGCCAGCGCCAGGATCACGAACGCCACGGTCGGCACCCCGAGCGACACATCCGGCGAGCGGTGTACCAGCAGGTCGATCCACCACACGAGCACCGAGACCGCCAGCACGGGGCCGAGCACGCTGATGGCGGCGCTGCGCACCCTGCCGAGGGACATCTCGTGCAGGACGCGGCGCTCGATGTCACGCAGCATCCGCTCGACTGCGCCCAGACTGGTCGGCACCACCGTCTCCCTTCGCGCCCTGTCCAGATAGGCCCTGTGAAGTTGGTCGTCGGTAACTCGGCGATCGTTCCCGGCTTGGGCCAGGTGGCCTATTCACGCTGCCGGGCCAGCTCGCGCAGCATCGCGTTGTAGGCCTCGAGCTCATCGTCGGCGTAGGCCGAGTCGGCATGCCGGTCCGAGCGGATCGCCGTCCGGCGGTCCTGGCGCGCCCACTGCACCACCAGGGCCACCACCACGATGATGACAGGTAGTTCGCTCGAACCCCAGGCGATGGCGCCGGCGACGTTCTGGTCGTCGGCGAGGCTGCCCAGCCACGGCAGGTCCAGCGACCGGTAGAACTGCCCGCCGATGATCGCGGTCATCGTCATGGTGGCGATGCCGAAGAACGCATGAAAAGGCATGACCGCGAACAGAAGTCCGAGCCGCCCGAGGAACGGCAGCTTCCGCGGCCCGGGGTCGATGCCGATGATCCCCCAGAAGAACAGATAGCCGACGAGCAGGAAATGCACGCTCATGAACTCGTGGCCCCAGTGGTAGCGCACGAACGCATCGAACAGCGGCGTGAAGTACACCGCGTACAGCGAACCCACGAACAGCGCGAACGCGGTGATCGGGTGGGCCAGGAACGACGTGAACTTCGAATGCACCAGCCACAACAGCCATTCCCGCGGCCCGGGCGGCTGGTCGGGCCGGTGGGCCGGCAGTGCGCGCAGCGCGAGGGTGACCGGACCGCCGAGCACCAGCAGCACCGGGACGAACATGTTCAGCGTCATGTGCTCGGCCATGTGCACGCTGAACATCGCCGACCCGTAGGCCTTGACGCCCGAGCTGCTGGTCACCAGCAGCACCAGACATCCGGCCAGCCAGGCGATCAGCCGGCCCGCCGGCCAGCTGTCCCCGCGGCGCCGCAACCGCACGTAGCCCAGCGTGTACAGCGCAGCCAGCACCAGCGCGGCCCCGCCCAGGAACGTGTCGAACCGCCACACGGTCAACAGCGTCACCGCGTCCGGTGGGGCGGGTAGCTCGTAGCCGAGGAAGACGTCCCAGGTGGTGAACTCGTGGCGCAGGAACCGGGCCGCCGGTTGGGTCGCCATCACCGCGATCACCGCGGGCACGGCCAGCGCGGCCGCCGTGCCGGCCATGGTGCCGGCACGCGACTGCACCGCCGCGCGGCCCCGCTGCGAGGTCACCGCGACCACATCGGCCACCCACAGCAGCGCCAGCAGTCCCGCAGCC
>NZ_JBSWXU010000083.1:0-22526 GCF_056160785.1 Mycobacterium sp. ABE4_509
GCCCGGATGCGCGACGCGGTCATACACCTCGGCGCCGGCCGGAGCTGACCACAGAATCGCAGCTCAGGCCCCTCGTGCCGGGGTCGGCTCAGCGGCCGTGGGGCGGCCCGGGCGGGTGAGCCCACAACCGCCGGTGATCGTGGCGCTGCTCACGCCCGCCGCGACACGCCCGACACGCGATGACCAGCGAAAATTTCTCATCAGAACCTGCTGCGCGGCGATCGACACCGGGGTGGGCGGCGCCGCGCCGATCGCCCTCGATTGCGGCACAATGTGAATGCCCTTGATATGCAGGCTCTTTGGGCGGATTTGGGATTGCCGTGACTGCGTCGCGGCGCGGCTGGGAGAACCCTGTGGACTCGCCGGAGCAGCCCCCACGCTGGGCTTTTAGCCAGGTAAACGGGGGGTGGGGTTAGCTTTCGTCAGTCCACGTGGGTACGGTCGTCCACGCTGGCTGGTTGTTGACTGACCAGCCGAGACAAATCAGTTGATGGTGATGAATCGGAGGATCCCGTGGCCCTTCCCCAGTTGACCGACGAACAGCGCGCGGCAGCGTTGGAGAAGGCTGCTGCCGCACGTCGAGCACGCGCCGAGCTCAAGGACCGGCTCAAGCGCGGCGGCACCAACCTCAAGCAGGTGCTCCAGGATGCCGAGACCGACGAGGTCTTGGGCAAGATGAAGGTTTCAGCGCTCCTCGAGGCGTTGCCGAAGGTCGGCAAGGTCAAGGCTCAGGAGATCATGACCGAGCTCGAGATCGCCCCCACCCGCAGGCTGCGTGGTCTGGGTGATCGTCAGCGCAAGGCCCTGCTGGAAAAGTTCGACTTCTCGTAAGGGAGGTCGGTGATCGAAGGCGGTGGGCCGGACCGCGGCGCCGGGCCGTTGGTGGCTCCGGTGGTCGTGCTGTCCGGCCCGTCTGCCGTCGGCAAGTCCAGTGTCGTGCGCTGCCTGCGGGAACGGGTCGCTGATCTCTACTTCAGCGTGTCCGTGACGACCCGGGCGCCGCGGCCGGGCGAGGTCGACGGCGTGGACTACTCGTTCGTGACGCCGCAGCGGTTCGCCCAGCTCATCGACGACGGTGCACTGCTGGAGTGGGCGGAGATCCACGGCGGTCTGCACCGATCGGGAACCCCGGCCGCTCCGGTGCGCGCCGCAGCCGCAGCGGGACACCCGGTGCTCATCGAGGTGGATCTGGCCGGCGCGCGCGCCGTCAAGAAAGCCATGCCGGAAGCCATCTCGGTGTTCCTCGCGCCGCCCAGCTGGGAGGCGCTGGAAAGCCGCCTGGTGGGCCGGGGCACCGAAACCGCCGAGGCGATGGCCCGCCGACTGCAGACCGCGCGGGCCGAGCTGGCCGCCCAGGACGATTTCGATGAGGTCGTCGTCAACAGTCAATTGGAATCGGCCTGCTCGGAATTGGTATCCTTGCTGGTGGCCCGCACGTCGGTGCCGCGCGATCGCACCTGATCGACGCCCGAACGTGATCGTGACATGCCTTCCGTCAAGCGCCAGGAGATCTTCTAAGTGAGCACCCCGCACGCCGACCCGCGGCTGGCCGCCGTCGACGCCGACGCCGCCGGCCCCCGTGCCTATGACACGCCGCTGGGCATCACCAACCCGCCCATCGACGAGCTGCTGGACCGTGCGTCCAGCAAATACGCGCTGGTGATCTATGCCGCCAAGCGTGCACGCCAGATCAACGACTACTACAACCAGCTCGGCGACGGCATCCTCGAGTACGTCGGACCGCTGGTCGAGCCCGGCCTGCAGGAGAAGCCGCTCTCGATCGCCATGCGCGAGATCCACGAGGACCTGCTCGAGCACACCGAGGGCGAGTAGGCGCGGTCCGATGAGCCGCTTGCGCGAAGAGCATCAGGCCCCGATGAGCCGCTTGCGCGAAGAGCATCAGGGCCCGATGAGCCCCTCGGGCGAGGAGCATCACTGCTGATGCAGCGCAAACGGATCATCGTCGGCGTCGCAGGTGGCATCGCCGCCTACAAGGCGGCGACGGTGGTTCGTCAGCTCACCGAGGCCGGTCATTCGGTCCGGGTGGTTCCCACCGCTTCCGCGCTCAAGTTCGTCGGCGCCGCAACCTTCGAGGCGCTCTCCGGCAACCCGGTGCACACCGGCGTGTTCGACGACGTCCACGAGGTACCGCACGTGCGGATCGGCCAGGCGGCCGATCTCGTCGTGGTGGCGCCGGCCACCGCCGACCTGCTCGCGCGCGCGGTCGCGGGGCGGGCCGACGACCTGCTGACCGCGACGCTGCTGACCGCCCGCTGCCCGGTGCTGTTCGCCCCGGCGATGCACACCGAGATGTGGTTCCACCCGGCCACCAGGGAGAATGTGGCAACGTTGCGGAAGCGCGGCGCGGTGGTGATGGAGCCCGCCGCCGGCCGGCTGACCGGCACCGACACCGGGCCGGGCCGGCTGCCCGAGGCCGAGGAGATCACCACCCTGTGCGAGCTCCTGCTGGCCCGCGGCGATGCGCTGCCCTTCGACCTTTTCGGAGTGAAGGCGCTGGTCACCGCCGGTGGAACCCGGGAGCCGATCGATCCCGTCCGGTTCATCGGGAACCGCAGCTCGGGGAAGCAGGGTTACGCGATGGCCCGGGTGATGGCGCAGCGCGGCGCCGAGGTCACGTTGATCGCCGGCAACACCGCGGGCCTGATCGACCCGGCCGGCGTGCACGTCGTCGGGGTGGGTTCGGCCGCGCAGTTGCGCGACGCGGTCTCCAAACACGCGCCGGAGGCGAACGTGCTGGTGATGGCGGCCGCGGTGGCCGACTTCCGGCCCGCCAGCCAGGCGACCAGCAAGATCAAGAAGGGGCCCGCAGGCGCGGGCGAACCGACCATCGAACTGGTCCGCAACGACGACGTCCTGGCCGGTGCCGTCCAGGCCCGTGATGAAGGCCAGCTACCGAACATGAAGGCCATCGTCGGGTTCGCCGCCGAGACCGGCGATGCCAACGGCGACGTGCTGTTCCACGCACGCGCCAAACTGAAGCGCAAGGGCTGCGATCTGCTCGTGGTCAACGCGGTGGGGGAGAACCGGGCGTTCGAGGTCGACCACAACGACGGGTGGCTGCTGGCCGCCGACGGCGCGGAGTCCGCACTCGAGCACGGTTCGAAGACATTGATCGCCAGCCGTATTGTGGACGCGGTCGCGGCATTCCTGCGCGCCGGTGCCCCGTAGGGGCGCATCGGGCCCGCAACTCGGCGACAAGCGCGTGAGCTGCGCGGACGGGGGCCACTTGTCGGGGTGAAACCGACACCCGGTAGAAGTGGATAACGGACTGACAGAAGATGCGCGCGAGCGGAAAAGGAGCGGACGTGAGTGAAGCCCGGCTGTTTACCAGTGAGTCGGTGACCGAAGGACATCCCGACAAGATCTGTGACGCCATCAGCGACTCGGTGCTCGACGCGCTCCTTGCTGACGACCCGAAATCGCGGGTTGCAGTGGAGACGTTGGTGACCACGGGTCAGGTGCACGTCGTCGGTGAGGTCACGACGACCGCCAGGAGTGCGTTCGCCGACATCACCAACACGGTGCGCGAACGGATCCTGGAGATCGGCTACGACAGCTCCGAGAAGGGGTTCGACGGTGAGACCTGCGGGGTCAACATCGGGATCGGCAAGCAGTCGCCCGATATCGCCCAGGGTGTGGACACCGCCCACGAGACCCGGGTCGGCGGCGGGTCCGACCCGCTGGACCTGCAGGGCGCCGGCGACCAGGGATTGATGTTCGGCTACGCGATCGCCGAGACCCCCGAGCTGATGCCGCTGCCGATCGCGCTGGCCCACCGGCTGTCGCGGAAGCTGACCCAGGTCCGCAAGGACGGCACGCTGGGCTATCTGCGACCGGACGGTAAGACCCAGGTCACCGTGCAGTACGACGGCAACAAGCCGGTGCGCCTGGACACCGTGGTGCTGTCCACCCAGCACGCCGACGGCATCGACCTCGACGCCCAGCTGACCCCGGAGATCCAGCAGCACGTGATCGACACCGTGCTCACCGAGCTCGGCCACGTCACCCTCGACACCTCCGCCCCGCGGATCCTGGTCAACCCGACCGGCAAGTTCGTGCTCGGCGGCCCGATGGGCGACGCGGGGCTCACCGGCCGGAAGATCATCGTCGACACCTACGGCGGCTGGGCCCGCCACGGCGGCGGCGCGTTCTCCGGCAAGGATCCGTCCAAGGTGGACCGTTCCGCGGCGTACGCGATGCGCTGGGTGGCCAAGAACGTGGTCGCAGCCGGGCTCGCGGAGCGCGTCGAGGTGCAGATCGCCTACGCCATCGGCAAGGCCGCTCCGGTCGGGCTGTTCGTCGAGACCTTCGGCTCGGAGACCGTCGACCCGGCCCGGATCGAGAAGGCCATCGGGCAGGTGTTCGATCTGCGGCCGGGCGCCATCGTCCGCGATCTGGACCTGCTGCGCCCGATCTACGCCGAGACCGCGGCGTACGGGCACTTCGGCCGCACCGACATCGAGCTGCCGTGGGAGCAGCTCAACAAGGTCGACGACCTCAAGAACGCGGTCTAGCTAGCTGGCGGCGAGCACGCGGGCGATGATCTGGCCCGCGTGCTCGACGTCGGAGTCGCCGACGTCGAGGTGCGTCACCGCGCGTAGCAGCCCCGGCGTGGGCAGCGGAGAGACCAGCACTCCCTCGTCGGCCAGCCGGCCGCGCAGCAGTTCGCGTTCCCAGCCGGCCGCTGCGGCGTCGAGGACCACGACGTTGGTGTACACCTGCCCGCGCACCAGGCCGGTGCCGGCGAGCAGCTCGGCGAGCCTGCGGGCCCGGGTGTGATCGTCGGCCATCCGGTCGACGTGATGGTCGAGGGCGTACAGCCCGGCCGCGGCGAGCAGACCCGACTGACGCATCGCACCTCCGAGCCGCTGCTTGATCCGCCGGGCCTCGGGCTCGGCGGCGGCCGGCACCGTGAGCAGCGCCCCCAACGGGCACCCCAGCCCCTTGGACAGGCAGAACGTCACCGAGTCGAAGCCCGCGCACATCCGCTGCGGGGACACCTGGCTGTGGATGACCGCGTTGAGGAGCCGGGCGCCGTCGAGGTGGGTGTGGATGCCATGTCGTCCCGCGGCGGCCAGCAGTTGATCCAGCCGGTACGGCGGCCAGACCCGCCCGCCGGCGTTGCTGTGGCTGTTCTCCACCGACAGGATCGTGGTGCGCGGCTTCTCGGCGCCGTCGCCGATCACCGCGGCGGTGAACTGGATGTCGTCGAAGGTCCCGTCGACCGATTCGATCGATTGCACCATCAGGCCGGCCAGCGCCGCCGGCCCGCCGGCCTCGCTGTGAATCAGGTGCGCGCCCGCCGAGGTGATGAGCCCGTCGCCGGGGCGCGACCACAGCTGCAGGGCGATCTGGTTGGCCATCGTCGCCGACGGCACGAACACCGCGGCCTGCGCGCCGAGCAGGCCGGCCACCCGCTCCTCGAGTTCCCTGGTCGTCGGGTCCTCGCCCTTCTGCTCGTCACCCACCTCGGCGGCCGCGATCGCCGCACGCATCCCCGGGGTGGGCCGGGTGACCGTGTCGGTGCGCAGATCGATCATCGCAGCGACGCCGCAGGCTCCGCGATCCCGTGTGCGCGCCGGTACGGCCGGATCACCTCGGTGGCGAACAGTTCCAGCTGCTCGAACCAGTCGCCGACGGTCTCGACGCAGAAGGTGAGGCAGGCGAGGTGGTCGGCACCCATCGAGGACAGCCGCTCGACCCGGTCGTACACCTCGGCGAAGCCGCCGATGAGGTTGTTGCGCAACGACTTGGACGGGTCACGCCCATCGAATGACAGCGATTTGCGATGCTGCACCATCCCGCTGTCGAGATAGCGGCGCTCGGTGCTCTCGTGGTGGCTGCCGACCAGGCAGGACAGCTGCGGGGCCACCGTCAGCGACTGCGGGTCCCGGCCTGCTTCGGCGGCGCGCTCCCGAAGCCGGGCAATCCAGTCGGCCAGTTCGTCGAGTGGCCGCCAGCCTGGGATCCAGCCGCTGCCGTGCCGGATCGCCCGGTCGATGCCGCGCAGCTGATGGCCGCCCACCAGAATTCGTACGGTCTCGCCGAACCCCTTGGGCGCCATGTCGAGTGAATCGACCTGGTAGTACTTCCCGTGGTGGGTCACCGTCGGCTCGGTCAGCAGCCGGTTCAGCAGCGTGAGCCCTTCTTCGAGCATCTCGCCGCGGTGCGCGCCGGCCAGGTCGGGGCGCGCCGCGCTGAACTCCTCCGGGTATGCGCCGATGCCGACACCGAGCAGCAGCCGGCCCCCGCTGAGTTGGTCGATGGTCGCGGTCTGGCGTGCCAGGGTGACGATGTCGCGCATCGGCAGCACCAGGACCGAAGTCCCGATCTCGACACGCTCGGTGACCGCGGCCACCCCGGCGAGCACGCTGAGCACTTCGTAGAAGTTGGGGACCGCCGAGTATTCGGTGCGTACGTAGTTCTGGGGTGCGTAGTGGTCGTTACCCCAGACCGAGTCGTAGCCGAGCCGTTCGGCCAGCTTCGCGGCCTCGAGAAACTCGCGGGGTTCGAAGAAGGGAATCGGATTGATCAAGCCCTCCATGCCGGTCGGTAGTCCGACCCCGAATTTCATCAGCGGTGCTCCTCCTGTTCGCGGGTCAGCGCCTCCAGCTCTGACACGTCATCGACTTGCGGTGCGCGCAGCGGGCGGTCGAGTTGCCCGCCCAGCGATTTCAGGCCCGTCGAGGACGCGACCAGCACGACCTCGGCGTCCGGCGGCACCACCCCGGCGGCCCGGTGTGCCCGCAGCGCCGCCAGACCCGCCGCCGCGGCGTTCTCCAGCAGCACCCCCTCACACCTCGCGGCCAGCGCGGCCGAATCGGCGATCTCGGGCTCGCTGACGGCGCGTACCGCGCCCGCACTGTCCCGAATCGCCTGCAGTGCCTGAAACGTGCTCTGCGGCGACGAGATCGACGACGCCGAGGTGGGATGGCCGACCGCCGCCTTGGCGACGGCGTCGGACCCCGAGGCCAGCGCGGCGGTCAGGCTGCCGTAGATCTCACCGCCGCTGTGCGCGGGGACCCGCTCGGCCAGTCGCAGCTCGACCAGCTCTGCGAACGCACGTCTGCTGGCCGCGATCGCATCGCCGTAGCAGATCGGGAAGTACATCGCGTCCGGCGTGCGGCGGCCGAGCTGCTCCCACACCTCGTAGGCGATCGGCTTGTATCCGTCGAGGGCATAGGGGTTGTTTCCGACCGGCGGATCGGAGTAGTTGGACATCGGATACCAGCCGTGCCGCTGCACCGCCTCGGCGACCAGACGCCAGCGGTCGCTCTTGGATTCGGCCACCGCGATGTGGGCGCCATAGCCGGCCACGAACGCCGCCATCAACGGATCCACCCCGCGCGCGAACACCACCACCGACCGTAGCCCGGCCCGGTTCGCGTGCGCGACGGTGGCCGCCGCGGCGTTGCCGGTCGAGGCCGTGATCAGCGTGTCGATGCCCAGCGCCATGGCGTGCCGAACCGCCATCGCCGCCGCGCGGTCCTTGAAAGACCAGCTCAGCCCGCGGGATTCGTCCTTGATCCAGACCCGCTCGACGCCGATCGACGCCGCGAGCCGGGGCGCCGGGTACATCGGGGTGGGTGCGGCTGCGGCCGCGGCGGCATCGTCGGGATCGGCCGGCAGCAGTGCCCGGTACCGCGCACTGCCGCGCAGCGGACCGTCCAGATCGGCATCCAGATCGGCGATGAAGTGCTCTGCGGCGGCGGTCAGGTCGTAGTCGGTGCGCAGATTGGCCGGCACACCCGCAGCGCGGCACCGGTCACAACCGCGCCCGTGCGGCGCCGGGTCACCCTCGGCGCCGCACCGGATGCAGACCAGGCGTTGGCACCGCATGCTCACAACGTCTCGAAGGTTCGCGGCAGCCGGGTCAATGGGCGCCAGCCCGTCTCGGTGACGACCACCATGTCCTCGATCTGCACACCGCCGAAACCGAATTCGTAGTACGGGGTTTCGACGCACAGCACCATGCCGGCCTCGATGGTGTGCGGGTCGTGGGGTGCCAGCAGCGGTGCGTCGTAGCCGCCGGCGAGGCCGATGCCGTGCCCGACGTGGGTGCGGTCGTAGTGCGGGATCCCGGCACTGCGTGTGGCGGCCACCGCGGAGGCGAACAGGTCACTCGTGCGCACGCCCGGGGCCAGCATGTCCAACGCGGCCGACTGCCCGGCGATCACGGCGTTGGCGTAGCGCTCGGCCTTGGCGGTCGGAGCTCCCAGGTTGAAGCAGCGGGACAGGTCGGACTGATAGCCGTAGTAGATCGCCCCGACGTCGAACCGCAGCAGGTCACCGGCCCGCAGGACGGAGTCGGTGACGTTGGCGTTGCCGAACACCGTCGACACCCCGACCGAGACCGAGTCGACCCGCAGCAACCCACCCTCGCGCGCTACCGCGATGCGGTATTCGGTGGCCAGTTCGGCCTGGCTGACCCCGGCCCGGGCCACGGCGGTGGTGGCGCAGATGCCCGCCTCGGCGATGCGGGCGGCCTCGGCGATGCGCGCCACCTCGAGGTCGGTCTTTCGCATCCGCAGCCGGCTCAGCAGGCGGGAGGCGTTGCCGACGAAGCAGTTCTTCAGTGCACCGGCGAGCTCAGGCTCGGACTCCGGCGCGACGTCAAGGCCGATCCGGGCTCGGTCGAAACCCAGCTCCGACGCGGTCGCGGCGAGCATGGCGGACCGGTCCAGGTCGGGTCTGCGGCGCCGGTGCGCGGACGCGACCAGCTGCTGGTTGGGGTCCACCGGTCCGTCCGACCCGTCGACCCGGACGAAGTCGCCCCAGACGTGCACTGGCAGTTGTGGGACGAGATCTTCTACGAGGTAGTCGATTTCGCCCGCGGATGCCAGCAGATGAGGTTGCGAGGGGTTGTCCCTGCCGACGATGGCGACACTGCTGCCGGGTTTCCCGAAGCGGGTCAGGTACCGCACGTTGGGGGCGGTGGTGACGACCAGCGCGTCGAGGCCGGCTTCGGCCAGCGCAGCGGCCAGCCGGTCGGGGTCGTAGAGCAGACCGCTCACCCGGTCACCTCCTGACCGTGGCTGCGGCGCAGCGGGGGCAGGGCCTGCGCGAGCAGTTCGCGGGCATCGGCCAGCGATTGGCCGGGCGCGCGCAGCAGCCAGAATCCGATGTCGCTGATCCCACCCGCGCGCACCACGTCGCCGACCCGCTCGACCAGCTGTTCGGGAGTGCCCGCCCAGCAGAAGGTGTCGATCATGTCGTCGGGAACCAGATGCGCGGCCGCTTCCAGCGCGTCGTAGTCACGGCGGGCGATGACCTCCTCGAGTCGGCCGGGAACCGACAGCCCGGCGTCGGTGACGAATCCGCGGTCCGGATAGCTCATCCAGAGCAGTTTGGCGACCATCAGCCGGCACCCGTCACGGGCACGCTGTTCATCGGTGTGCACGCAGGTGTCCACGCGCGCCATGGTGCGTAGCGCGGCGGGGTCGCGGCCCTGCGCCGTCGCGCCGCGCCGCACGTGTTCCAGTGCCCTGGTCAGGCCCTGCGGGGCTGCCTGGCTGGCGATCATCACACCGTCGGCGGTGCCGCCGGCCATCTCCAGCATGCGGCGGCCCCGGCTGGCGATCCACAGCGGGACACGTCGGGGCGGGGTGATCTTCAGGTGTGCCCCGGTCAACGTGAACGCGGCGGTCTTGCGGGTGACGGTCTCACCGGCGAGCAGGCCGGCGATCGACTCGAACGCCGCCCGTGTCGTCTCGGTCACCGCGGAGCGTTTCACCCCCATCATCGGAAGGCCCGAGCCGCCGGCCCCGATCGCCAGGGTGGTCCTTCCGTTGCTGAGTTCGCTGATGGTCGCCAGCGCCTGTGCGGTGACAGCCGGGTTGGCGGTGTAGCCGTCGGCGACCGCGCCGCCGAGGGTCAACGTGGTGGTGTGCAGCGCCGAGACCGTCATGCGGACGAACATGTCGCGGAAGAACCGTTCGTTGGAATGCCACAGGGTGTCGAAGCCGGCCCGCTCGACGCCGGCGGCGAGTTCGCCCCATGCGCCCATGGGCACGTCGGCGACCGCGTGCGAGGGGAACCCCAGATGGAAACCGGTCACCGGCCACCCCCGGCGGCAGGTCGCCACCGGAAGACCCGGCGCGACACCGTGCGGAACATCAGCACCTCCACCAGCACCATGACGACGGTGAAGCTCAGCGTCCAGGCGATCACCGCGGCGGGCCGGTTGTAGGAGAAGTAGTACTCGATGCGTTCGCCGATTCCCGATCCGGCCGACAGCGCCTCGACCAGTACCACGAGCTTCCAACCCATCGCGAAACCGAATCGCGCCGCCGACAGCAGTGCCGGTGCGAGCTGGGGAAGGATGACATTGCGGAAACGGTCGGCGGCCCCCATCCGGTACACCGACGCCATCTGGAACAGGCCCGGATCAAGCGCGCGGCTGCCGTCGTAGACGAAGGTCACCATGAACGGGGTGACCGCCAATGTCAGCGCGACCAGCGTCGCGAGTTCGCCGAGCCCGAGCCACAGGGTGGAGAACAGGATCGTCACCGGGCCGGGTAGGGCAAGCCCGATGAAGACCACCGGATGGGCGAGCGCCTCGGCATACCGGTTGCGCGCCATCGCCACGCCGATCACCAGTGCGATCAGGAAGCCGGTACTCCAGGCGGTCACGATCCGGCGCAGGGTGACCGCCATCGACTCGTACAACGTGACCGAGGACATGGCCGAGGACATCTCGGTGAGGACCTCCGCCGGTCCGGGCAGGTAGGGCAGCACACTGCCGGCGCACAGCCACCACACCAGCAAACCCGTTGCCACCGCGGTGATCTCGGGTGGCGGCCGCCACCGCCGTCGCGGTGGCGGCGCTGTCGCCGTGGAACCGGGCTGCCGGGTCAAGGTACTGGTCATGCCGCACTTCCGGCATTGTCGTCGGTGCTCCAGTACTGCAGCACCGAGTCCACCACGGCGCCCTCGACCTCGGCGATCTCCGGAGATTCGTAGCGGCGCGGCCGGGGGATCTCGATGGTGATGCGCTCGAGGATCCGGCCCGGTCCCGGAGCCATCACGTAGACGTGGTCGGCCAGGAACACGGCTTCGCGAATGGCGTGGGTGATGAAGATGAAGGTCTGGCCGGTCTGCGCCCACAACTCGAGCAGCTTGCCCCGCAGTGAGCGGCCGGTGACCTCGTCGAGAGCGGAGAACGGCTCGTCCATCAGGACGCAGGCGGGTTCGATGGCCAGCGCGCGGGCGATGGCCACCCGTTGGCGCTGGCCGCCGGACAGGCTGCCCGGCCAACTCTCGGAGAACCGCTCCAGTTCGCACATGGCCAGGTAGCGGTCGGTGCGTTCGCGCCACTGCGCGCGGGGCACCCCGGCCCCCTTGAGTGCGAGTTCGATGTTCTTGCGCACCGTGCGCCAGGGCAGCAGCCGCGGATCCTGGAAGAGGTATCCGAGCCGTGGCCGGGTGGCCGACTGCGCGATGCCGTCGATCACCATCGGTGTACCGCCGATGGTGACCGAACCCGCCGTCGGAGTGGACAACCCGGAAAGGATGTTCAGCAGCGTCGACTTGCCGCACCCGCTCGGGCCGACCACGCAGGCGAATTCGCCGTCGGCGACGCGCAGGCTGACATCGGACAGGGCGTCGACGGTGCTGGCGGGGTAGGCGTAGTACAGGTCGGAGATCGTCAGAAAGTCGGTCATGATCGCTCCAGTGCGAGGTTGGTCAGGGTGAGGCGGTGGCGGCGGTTCTGGGCCGGGCGCGCCGCGGGCCACCGGCCGGGCCGCGCCAGCGGAACACCCGCCGTTCGAAGGGGCGCAGGATCACGTACTCCACCGTGGTGATCATCACGATGAAGAACAGCGTCCACACCATCAGCCGGTCCAGCGCGAAATACCCGTAGGCCCTTTTGTATTCGGCGCCCACACCGACCTGCTGGGAGAACAGCTCGGCGATGACGACGATCTTCCAGCCCAGCGCGTGGACGTTGCGGAACGCGCTGAACAGGAACGGCGCCATCTCGGGAAGCGCGAGGTGGCGGATGTGGTCGAGCGGAGTGAACCCGTAGATCCGGGACATCTCGGTCAGGCCCGGGCTGAGCGCCTTGACGCCTTCGTCGAGGCTGACCACCACGAACGGGAAGATCACGATCGCCACCGACATGCACACGCCGAATTCGGCGAGCCCGAAGATCATCAGGCACAGCAGCGCGACCACCATGCTCGGCGAGGTGATGGTGACGTAGACGGCGGGCCGGAAGAACCTGTTCCACCACGGGCTGATCTGCATCAGCAGGGCCACGATGACGGCGGCCGCGTATCCCATCGCGAGGCCGAGGACCAGTCGCCGAAGGGTGGCCCCGAGATCCTCGTAGGTCGCCGGCTCGGCGAGCAACTCAGCGGCCGTACGCACGGTCTGGGCGGGCGAGGGCAGGAAATCGGTGGTGTCCCACAGCAGTTGCCAGAGCAGCAGGACGGCTGCGCCCGCTGCCGCGAGCACTCCGGCTCGGGGCAGCGGACGCAGCGACTGGACGGTAGTGGTCATCGTGGAACTGGGTCGCCGCTATTCGCCGGAGTCGGAGTCGGGCAGGCGGGTGACCGCGCCGGCGGGCGCCGAGGTCAGCCCACCCAGGCCGGCCGCGGCGGCCTTCTCGATGAAGGCCTCAGCGGCGGCGACGTCCTCTTCGGTCCACCGTTTGGTGAAGTACTCGCTGGTGGCGATCAGCTCCTCGAAGCCGGCGCCCACGTCCTCGTTCTCGATTCCGATCAGATCGCCGAGTTCCCCGGTGGTGACCCGGCTCGGGTCGGCGACGATCCAGTCGTAGGCGTCGTTCCAGGCGTGCTGGACTCCGGCGGCCAGTTCCGGGTTCTCCTCGATCCAGCTGTCGTGGGCCATCGCGGTGATGTTCCAGGAACGACCACCGGCAGCGGTCTCCCATTCCTCCCAGCCGGGGCCCCAGACCGTGCGCATCCCGTATTCCTGCGCGGCGATGATGGTGTTGGGCTCGGCGGTGAACGCCGCTTCGATGTCACCTCGGTCCAGCAGCCGCAACAGGGCGGCCTCCTGGGTCAGCTGCAGGTCGTACTGCTCTTCGATGTCGAGGTCGGAGAACTCCTCGAGCATCACCAGCGCGGCGGTCATGCCGCCGGAATCCAGACCGTCGTGGCCGACCTTCTCGCCGATCAGGTCCTGTTCGGTCTGATACGGCGAGTCGCCGCGCACGACCAGGGCGACGTCCTGCACGGCCATCGGGAAGTAGGTGGTGACGTCGTTGCCCTGGCTGCGCAGCAGGGCCGCGGTCAGCGGATCGCCGTCGAAGGACACATCGGCGTCGCCCTGCAGGAAGAACTGCACCGACGCGTCGCCGGAGACCTCGAAGGTCTCTGCGGTGAATCCGTTGGCCTCGTCGAAGCCCTGATCCTTGATGATCTTGAGGGCCATTGAGCTCAGGCCCCCCTCCAGGCCTTCCAGCCGGACCACGGGGGCGCTGTCCTCGGCCGCTGGTTGGTCGCTGGAGCCGCAGGCGGACAGTGCGAGCCCGGCGCTGAGGCCGACGGCGAGGGTCGCCGTGACACGGCTGCTGAGTTGGCGGATCTTCATGGGCATGTCTCCAGATGGGCGGTTGTGAGGTCTCATATATGAAACCTCAGGTTTGAGGCATGAGGTGTTTCCTTACGGTAAATTGTCGTGCAGGCCGCTCGCAGGGGCCGAGAAAGGAGCCCGCAGTGTCAACTTCGTCCCTGCCGTCCTCGTCACCGGCCAGTGCCGTTCCCAAGGCCCGTCCAGGGGTGCCTGCGCTGGGCCCGAGCCCGATCCGCACGGCGTACACCACCGTGACCGACCGGCTGCGAAAGGCGATCATCTCGGGGGAACTGCCCGGCGGAACCCGGCTGGTGCAGGCCGAATTGGCGCAGAGTCTCTCGGTCAGCGTGACCCCGGTGCGTGAGGCGCTGCGCAATCTGATGTCCGAAGGTCTGGTCGACTACAGCCCGTTCCACGGCGCCACGGTCCACCAGACCTCCCGCGCGGAACTCGAGGACATCTACGAGCTGCGGTCGGTGCTGATCCCGCTCGCCGTGCGCGAGGGCATCAAGAACATCACCGCCGCCGAACTCGACGCGGCCGAACAACTGGCTCACCAGATGGAAGCCGAAACCGACCCGATCGGCTGGGTCGAGCTCAACCGCGAGTTCCACAAGGTCTTCTACGTCGCCAGCCGCCGGCCCAAGGTGTACGAACTGCTCGTCACGCTGGCCGACCTGTCCTCGCTCTACGTCGGGTTGTCGATCAGCGGCGACGCCGAGCGCCGCGCCCGCGGGGACGACGACCACCTCGAGATCATCCGCACCTATCGCGACGGAGACGTCGATGCTGCGACCAAGGTCACACTGGTGCACAACCTGGACACACTCGAGGTTGCCCGCGCCATGCTGGACGAAAGCGACGGGCAGTCAGTGCCGTCGGCCGAATAGCGCCTGAGCGCCAGTATGGTGGGCCGCGATGGCTCGAGATCGATCAACCAGCCCGGTTCGCCTCTACCGGGGTCTGCAGTCGCTGCGGGGGCGGCGCGATCCTGCGCCGCTGGCCGGCCAACGCAGCCGCAGCGGCAACGCGCAGGGTGACCTGCACACCCGGAAAGTCCTCGATCTCACGATCCGGCTTGCCGAGGTGATGCTCTCGTCCGGGGCGGGTACCGCCGACGTGGTCGCCACCGCCCAGGACGTGGTGCGCGCCTACCACCTGTCCGACTGCGTCGTCGACATCTTCGTCACCACGGTGTTCGTCTCGGCGCCGCCCACCACCGACAGCCCGCCGATCACCATCATCCGGTCGGTACACGCCCGGTCCACCGACTACACCCGGGTGGCCGATCTGGACCGCCTCGTCCAGCGCATCACCTCGGGCGGCGTGACGGTCGACGAGGCCCACCAGGCCATGGACGAACTCACCGCGCAACCCCACCCGTATCCGCGCTGGCTGGCGACGATGGGCTGGGCGGGTTTCGCGCTCGGCATCGCGCTGCTGTTCGGCGGCACCTGGCTCACCTGCCTGCTGGCGGCCCTGACCGCAGCCGCGATCGACCAGGCGGGCCGGTACCTGAACAAGATCCGGACACCGTTCTTCTTCCAGCACGTGATCGGCGCGATGATCGCGACGCTGGTGGCCGTCGCGGCCTTCTACTTCTTCGGGCTGGGGCCGACCACGCTGGTCGCGACCGGCATCGTGATGTTGCTGGCGGGAATGACGATCGTCGGTGCGATGCAGGACGCGGTGACCGGCTACATGCTCACCGCGGTGACCCGCCTCGGTGAGGCGCTGTTCCTCACCGGCGGCATCGTCGTCGGCATCCTGGCCGGGCTGCAGGTCGCCGAACTCGTCGGCGTCCGGATCGAGCTGCACGTCGACGCGACCCGGACGTTCGTCATCCCGAACCAGCCGCTGACGATCGCGCTGGCCGTCTTCGGCGCGGCGTTCGCCGGCCTGTGCTTCACCGTGGCGAGCTACGGACCGCTGCGTTCGGCGATGACCGCCGCCGTCGCCGCCGGGCTCGCCGAACTGGTGCTCATCGGGCTGGGTGAGGCGGGCTTCGGACAGGTGGTCGCGACCGGTATCGCGGCAGTGCTCGTCGGTGTGTTCGCCACCGTGATCTCGATCCGCCGGCAGGCACCCGCGCTGGTGACCGCCACCGCCGGCATCATGCCGATGCTGCCCGGTCTGGCGGTGTTCCGGGCCGTCTTCTATCTGGCTGTCGACGAAGACTTCGACGACGGCATGCAACAGCTTTTCGCCGCCGCGGCGGTGGCACTCGCGCTGGGCGCCGGGGTGGTTCTCGGTGAGTTCATCGGGTCACCGCTGCGCTACCGTGCCGGGCGGCTCGGCCAGTTCCTCCGCGTCGAAGGTCCGCCCGGGCTGCGCCGCGCCGTCGGGGCGGTGGTGCACCTGCAACCCGCCGGGCCGGACTCGGTGCGGACCGAAGGCCAGCGCGCGCGCAGTGCGGCCATGGAGCTGGATCTGGGCGACGACGGCGATTCCGGTGACGGCGGCTCCGGTGACGGCGGCTCCGGTGACGGCGGCCCCGGTGACGGCGGCGATCACAGCGGTGACGACACCGCTGCGGGTGGCACGGGCAACCCGGCGTGACTACCCGCTGAACGCGTAGTCGTCGATCGGGAACCGGCGACTGCGCCGATCGGCCTCCAGCGTGGTGCTCGGCCGCAGCGGCACATCGCCGTGCTGGTCGAAGTAGTAGCTGTTGGCGAGCCGGCAGCTGTCCTGCCAGAAGATCTGGCGATGCCGCTTGCGCATCATCTCGGCGAAATACCGGTCGTTGGCCTCACGGCGAATCTCGACGCGGGTGGCGCGCCGGTCCCGCGCCGCCGTCAGGGCGCGCACGATGTGCCTGGTCTGGGTCTCGATCAGCGCGAAATAGGACGAGCCGACGTAGCCGTACGGGCCG
This sequence comes from Mycobacterium sp. ABE4_509, assembly GCF_056160785.1. Taxonomy (NCBI): domain Bacteria; kingdom Bacillati; phylum Actinomycetota; class Actinomycetes; order Mycobacteriales; family Mycobacteriaceae; genus Mycobacterium; species Mycobacterium sp. ABE4_509. The sequence goes on from NZ_JBSWXU010000083.1 coordinate 16,439, forward strand.
AACACCGTGAAGAAGTTCGGGAAACCGGGCACGCTGACGCCTTCGTAGGCCTGCAACCGGTTCTCGTCCCAGAATCGGGCCAGCGTGCGACCGGCCGGTCCGATTACCGGGTAGACCGGCGCCGAGGTCTCGTCGCCGGTGGCCGAGAACACCTTGAACCCGGTCGCCAGGATCAGCACATCGACCTCGCGCAGGGCGCCGTCGGTGGTGGCCACGCCGGAACCGGTGATCTTGTCGATCGGCTCGGTCACCAACTCGACGTTGGACCGGTTGAACGTCGACAGGTAGGTGTTGTGGAAAGCGGGCCGCTTGCACCCCACCGCGTAGCGCGGCGTCAGCTCGTCGCGGACCTGCGGGTCGCGCACCTGTCTGCGTAGATAGGCGCGGCCGACCGCGTCCATCCGCCGGGCCAGCGGGTTCACGGTGAAATACTGCGCGGCCAACGGGAAGGTGAACTCGACGTAGGCCTGGCTGAGCAGGCGTTGCACGCTGCGGCCCAACGGTATCTGCATCAGCCGCCGCACCGGCCCCGGCAACGGCACATCGAGCTTGGGGAAACACCAGATCGGTGTGCGCTGGAAGACCGTGAGCGCCTTGACCAGTGGCGCGATCTCCGGAATGACCTGAACCGCGGAGGCACCCGTTCCGATGATCGCGACCCGCTTGCCGGCCAGGTCGAGGTCGTGGTCCCAGCGAGCGGTGTGCACCGTCGCGCCACCGAACGTCTCGACGCCGGCGATGTCCGGCAGGTTCGGCACGTTCAACGCGCCGCAGGCATTGATCAGGAATCGCGCCGTCACCTCCGCGCGCTGTCCGCCGGACTCCACGGTGAGCCGCCAGATGTGTCCGGTGTCGTCGAATTCCGCGGCCACCACGGTGGTGTCGAACCGGATGCGGGGCGCCAGCCCGTACTTGTCTACGCAGTGTGCCGCGTAGTCGGCCAGCTCACGGCCGGGGGCGTAGCTGCGCGACCAGGCGGCGCTCTGCTCGAACGAGAACTGGTAGGAGAACGACGGGATGTCCACCGCGATCCCCGGGTAGGTGTTCCAGTACCAGGTGCCGCCGGGTTCGGAGCCGGCTTCGATGACCAGGTAGGGGCCCAGCCCGGCCCGGTCCAGTTCGATCGCCGCGCCGATTCCGGAGAATCCGGCGCCGACGATCACCGTTTCGTAGGTGGGCTCACCGGGAGTTCCAGCCATAGCTCTCCTGACCTCCGAGCCGACTCTAGTGCCGCGGGCCGCAGCGCCGACCGGCTTTGGCGGCGCCGATCAGCGGCGCTGCAACGCCGTCCGCAGTGCGGCCAGCCCCCGGTCGGTCGCCTCGGCGGCGGCAGGCGACACCGCGGCGAAGTTGACGAACGCGTGCACCAGCGTGGAGGCGTTGTGCAGTTCGACCGAAACTCCTGCCGCCGAGAGCAGTTCGGCGTAGCGCGCGCCGTCGTCGCGGATCGGATCGTGCTCGGCGGTGCCGATGTAGGCCGGCGGTAGTGCGGACAGATCGGCGGTGTTGGCCGGTGCCAGCGTGGGCGGCAGCGTGTCGGGCCGGGTCATGTCGACGTCGGCCGGCAGATACCAGTGCAGGAAGGCCGCGACGACATCGCGATCCAGGATCGGCGCATCCACGTTCTCGGTCATCGACGGAAGAGTCATGTCGCCGGTCGTCGACGGGTACCACAGCAGCTGGAATGTCAGCCCCGGCCCGCCGTTGTCCCGGGCCAGCTGTGCCACCACCGCCGAGAGGTTGCCGCCGGCCGAATCGCCGGCGACGGCGATGCGTGCCGGGTCACCGCCGAGCTCGGCGGCGTGCTCGCCGACCCACTGCAGGGCTGCCCAGGCGTCGTCGACACCGGCGGGAAACGGGTGCTCGGGGGCGAGGCGGTAGTCCACCGAGACGACGATCGCCTCCGCGCCGACGGCGTGGGCGCGGGCCACCCCCTCATGGGTGTCGAGATCTCCCACACACCAGCCGCCGCCGTGGTAATAGACGACCACCGGCAGATCGTCGTGCCGGTCGACCGGCGGCCAGTAGATCCGGACCGGGATGTCGGTCACCGCCCCGAACCCGACGCGGCGTTCCTCGATGCGCATCGGCGGCAGCGACTCCGGCGGTGGGGCCAGCACCCGCAGCTTGTCCCGGGCCGCCTCGACACCGTCGGCGGCGGTGAAGTGCAGCGGGAACGCGTCCAGAATGGCCTTCAACGCCGGGTCGATGCCCCGCCGCCCCGACTACTCCGTCGCGGTATCGGTCATGGACTCACGTTAGCGCGGCGCGCAAGGCGCTCAGCCCCCGTTCGGTGGCCGCGGTGGCGGCCGGCACGACACCCGCGTAGCCCAGGTATCCGTGCACCAGTGACTCGGCGTCGTGCAGCTCGACCTGTCCGCCGGCGCTCGCCAGCAGCTCGGCGTAGCGGCGTCCGTCGTCACGCAACGGATCGTGGCCGGCCACGGCGATGTAGGCGCCCGGAAGGCCGGCCAGGTCGCCCCGCGCCGGCACCAGCGTGACCGGCGGATCGGACATGTCCACCCCGCCGCCCAGATACCAGCGGGTGAACCCGCGGCAGGCCGCCGAATCGAGCACCGGCGCCTGCGCGTTCTCCTCGAACGAGGACAGCGATGTGTCGAACGTCGTGGAGGGGTACCACAGCAACTGGTATCGCAACGGTGTCCCGGCATCGCGGGCCAGCTGCGCCATCACCGCCGCGAGGTTGCCGCCGGCGGAGTCCCCGGCGACGGCCACCCGGGCCGGGTCGGTGCCGAGGCGCTCGGCGTGCCCGAGCACCCATCTGGTGGCCGCCCACGCATCCTCGACCGCGGCGGGGTACGGGTGTTCGGGGGCGAGCCGGTAGTCGACGGAGACCACCACCGCGCCGGCGGCGGCCGCGTGCATGCGTGCCACACCGTCGTAGCTGTCCAGGTCGCCCACCGACCATCCGCCGCCGTGCAGGAAGACCACCGCGGGCAGCACGGTGTCCGGTTGCGGCGGGCGGTAGATGCGGACGGCGACGGCACCGGCCGGACCGTCGACGGTCGCCGCCTCAGCGGTCACCTCGGGGTGCATCGGTTGGCGTGGCAGCTCGGCGAAACGTTGCCTGGCCGCCTGCGGCCCACCGTCAGTGGTGAGCTGAAACGGCACCGCCTCGAGCACCTTGCGCAGGACGGGATCCAGTGTGACGGGCGCGACAGCCATGCCTGGGAGGGTAGCCCCCCACGGACGGGCGGATTCGCCGAGAATGAGCCATCGCGCCACCCGACCGTCGACGAAGTGAGGAATCGCGTTGAGTATCGCGCAACGCCGTAGCTGCCCGGATGGCGAACGCCGCACCATCTCGCTGGCCCCGCTGACGGTGCTGGAGCTGGGACCCGACGAGTTGGTCGCCTGTGCCGCCGAGGCCGGCTACGACGGCGTCGGGCTACGGCTGATCCGCGCCACCGAGGCAGAACCCCTGCGCCCCACGGTCGGACGCACCCCGCTGATCCGCGAAACCCGCCGGCGTCTCGACGACACCGGTCTGTTCGTGCTCGATGTCGAGGTGCTGCGGCTGCGCCCCGACACCCGGGTGCGCGACGACTTCGGTGGCGTGCTCGAGACCGCCGCCTATCTCGGCGCCTCGGCCGCGCTGGTGACCGGCAACGACGGTGACCACTCCCGGCTGGGCGACAATCTTGCCGAACTGGCCGAATTCGCAGCGGAATTCGGAGTGCGGCCGAATCTGGAGCCGATGCCGTGGACCGATGTCGCCGACCTCGGCGAGGCGGCTTCGATCCTGCGGGGCTGTCGGTCCGAGCGGGTGGGGTTGCTGGTCGACGCCCTGCACTACGACCGGGCCCGGGCCACCCCCGACGACCTGCGCGCGTTGCCGGCCGACTGGATCCAGTACATCCAGATCTGTGACGGCCCGCTGCCCCGGCCCACCTCGATGGACGAGCTGCGTTTCCAGGGCCGCAACGCGCGCCTGTTCCCGGGTGAGGGGTGCATCGACCTGGCGGGCATGCTCGCGGCCCTACCCGAGGTCCCGGTGAGTATCGAGGCCCCGATCCAGTGGAATGCGCCGCCGCAGGTGCGGGCCGGTGCGGCGCTGCGGGCCGCGCGCCGGGTGGTCACCCGGGCCGATGCATCCCGGCTGCCGCTGTCAGCCTGAACTGGCCTGCGCAGCGCGCTGTTTTGTAGGTTCGGCCCATGACATCGCCGAACACCGACCTCGAGCACACCGCCCCCGGTGCGGCGCCCCGGCGGGCGCTGTGGCTGGCGGCGGCGGTGGTGGCGGCCGGCTATGGGGTGTTTCTCATCGTGACGGCCGTCCGCGTCCCCGCCGGCGCCGAGTTGACCGGCCAGTTCGGTGTGCAACCGGCGGTCAAGGCGCTGGCCGCCCTGCTGCTCGCCGGTGCCGCGCTGACCCATCCCCGGCCCCGGGAGCGCCGCTGGCTGGTCGGGGCGCTGGTGTTCTCGGCGGCCGGCGACTTCCTGCTGGCGATACCCTGGTGGGCGCCGTCGTTCGTGCTCGGGCTGGCCGCCTTCCTGATCGCCCACCTGTGTTTCCTGGGTGCCCTGCTGCCGCTGGCCACCCGGACGACACCGCGGCTGGCCGCTGCGGCGGGGATGGTCGTGGCGTGTGCCGCCCTGCTGGTGTGGTTCTGGCCGCGGCTGATCGCTGAGGGGATGGTCGTGCCGGTCACGCTCTACATCGGCGTCCTGGGGGCCATGGTGTGTGCGGCGCTGCTGGCGGACCTGCCGACGCCGTGGACCGCCCTGGGCGCGGTGTGTTTCGCCGGCTCCGACGCGATGATCGGTATCTCGCGGTTCGCCCTGGCGCCCGAGAACGCCGAAGCGCTCGCGGTGCCCATCTGGTGGTGCTACGCGGCCTCGCTGCTGCTGATCACCGCGGGCCTGCTGTTCGGCCGGTCGCGGCCGGCGCCGGCCGGGTCCTAGGCGGGGTCCCGGTCGGCGGCCTCTGCTACACCTGCGGTGTGACCACCACCCGGCATCCGGCCGAACACGAGCCGATCGCGCGTGTGCTGCCGATGCTGTCGGTGCCGCACCTGGATCGCGAGTTCGACTATCTGGTCTCGGCCGACCAGTCCGATGTCGCCCAGCCCGGGGTGCGGGTCCGGGTCCGGTTCCACGGCCGGCTGGTGGACGGATTCCTGCTGGAACGACGTTCCGAAACCGACCATGTCGGCAAGCTCGGCTGGCTGGACAAGGTGGTCTCGGCCGAGCCGGTGCTGACCCATGAGATCGGCCGGCTCGTCGACGCCGTCGCCGCGCGTTACGCCGGCACCCGCGCCGACGTGCTGCGGCTGGCCGTGCCGCCCCGGCACGCCACGGTGGAGAAGAAGGCCGCCCCCACGCTGCCTGTGCTGACCCCGCAGCCGGTCGACACCGCGCCCTGGTCCGCCTACAACGGGGGAGCGCAGTTCGTCAACGCGTTGAGCGAGGGGCGCGCCGCCCGTGCCGTGTGGCAGGCGCTGCCGGGGGAGCAGTGGCCGCAGCGGCTGGCCGAGATCGCCGCGCAGACCGTTCAGGCCGGACGGGGGGTGCTTGCCGTCGTCCCGGATCAGCGCGACGTCGACCGGCTGTACGACGCCGCGCTGGCCCAGCTGCCCGAAACCCATGTGGTGGCGTTGTCGGCAGGTTTGGGGCCGGCTGAGCGTTACCGGCGGTGGCTGTCGGCGTTGCGGGGAGCCGCCCGGCTGGTGATCGGCACCCGCAGCGCGGCCTTCGCGCCGGTGTGCGATCTGGGCCTGGTGCTGGTCTGGGACGACGGTGACGACTCGCTGGCCGAGCCGCGCGCACCGTACCCGCACGCCCGCGAGGTGGCGATGCTGCGCGCCCACCAGCTGCGCTGCGCCGCGGTGATCGGCGGCTACGCCCGCACCGCCGAAGCGCAGGCGTTGGTGCGCAGCGGGTGGGCACACGACCTCACCGCGTCGCGCAACTCGGTGCGGGCGCACGCTGCCCGGGTGGTGGCGCTCGAGGACAGCGCCTACGCCCAGGAACGCGACCCGGCGGCCCGGACCGCCAGACTGCCCTCGATGGCCCTCGATGCCGCGCGCACCGCGCTGGCGGGCGGCGCACCGGTGCTGGTCCAGGT